>JBHHYN010000005.1:0-59810 GCA_046757565.1 Gammaproteobacteria bacterium
TAATCAGTTTTTATTCAAAAGTCTTTCTTGTTAACCCACAGATTCTGCTGAAGATCCACGCATTTCAGCAACGGGACAACTCCCCGTAGACGATCAAACGGAATAAGAGCAACGCTCCCGTTTGGGAATCCTATTGCTAACGACCTCGCGACGCGACCGCGGCGAATAATTTTACAGCATTGAGACTTTGGTAATTATATATCGAAATAGAGGTAAAACTCCCAGGGATGCGGACGCAGATTGACTTCATCAATCTCATTGGTCCGTTTATAGTCAATCCATGTTTCCAGCAAATCTTCAGTAAACACGCCCCCTTTCAACAGAAACTTATGATCTGCCTCAAGTGCGTCGAGGGCTGCATCAAGGGAAGCGGGTACAGTCTTTATCTTTTTACGGATACTGGCCGGCAGATCATACATATTCTTGTCAATGGGCTCACCCGGATCAATCTTGTTCTCGATACCGTCCAGACCCGCCATGAGCATAGCGGAGAAAGCAAGATACGGATTACAGGATGGATCCGGAGGTCTGAATTCTACCCGCTTTGCCTGGGGGCTCTCGTTATACATGGGTATCCTGCAGGCCGCACTGCGGTTCCGCTGGGAATAGGCCAGATTGACCGGCGCCTCGAACCCCGGCACGAGCCGCTTATAGGAATTGGTACTGGGGGCAGCGAAGGCCATTAGAGCCGGTGCATGTTTCAGCAAACCGCCGATATAGTACTGGCAGACCTTCGATGTCAACGCATAGCCTGATTTTGCAAAGAAAATATTCTTGCCGTTTTTCGAGAGACTTTGATGCACATGCATACCCGTACCGTTATCGTTAAAAACAGGTTTGGGCATAAACGTAGCGACTTTCCCGTATTTGCGCGCCGTGTTTTTTACCATATATTTATACACCATCAGACTATCCGCCATCTTCACGAGTGGTGCGTAGCGCATATCGATCTCACATTGACCGGCAGTTGCCACCTCATGATGGTGGACCTCAACGGGAATACCTGTGGCCGCTATATTCAAGACCATCTCAGAGCGAATATCCTGCAGGGTATCGTGTGGCGGCACCGGAAAGTAACCCTCCTTGTGCCGCGGTTTATAGGCAAGATTGGGGTTTTCCTCCTTGCCGGAATTCCAGATCGCTTCAACCGAATCCACCGAATAGAAGCCACCGCTGGAATCCTGGGCAAAACGCACGTCATCAAAGACGAAAAATTCGGGTTCCGGTCCGAAATAGGCCGTATCGGCGATACCTGTCGATTTCAGATAGATATCGGCCTTTTTAGCAATTTGCCTGGGACTGCGTGAATAGGGCATAAGGCCGGGTTCCAGGACATCACAGGTAACACTGAGGGTTGGAATTTTGCAAAACGGATCAACGAATGCAGTATCTACATCCGGGAGTAATACCATATCGGATTCCTGGATCTCCTGAAAACCCCGAATTGAAGAACCATCGAAACCGATACCATCATCAAATAAACCCTTATTGACCTCATCCGTAGTTGTTGAAAAGTGCTGCCATAAACCCGGCATGTCGGTAAATTTGTAATCGATGATATTGATGTTATGACGTTTTATGAGTTCCTTAAGTTTGGAAAGAGACATGGTTACCTCCTCATTATTAGTTAATTAGTGACTTTCTACAGAACAAATTCAAGTAAGGGCCATGTTGATAACCGGTTCGCCAGGTGAATGCTAAAAAATGATGACACCCCATAGTAGCCATGCCCTGGGCAATAACGGGACAGGTGCCTGTTACCGAAATTTTTCATTTTTTTCACCAGTGCAGATTATGTGCCATAACCCGGATCCGGGAAATGCCATGGATATCAATAAAATAAGGTTATGTACCCCCTGCCAATTGCACTATTGTTGTGCGATAACAGATATCTTGCACTATATTAGTGCATTTTATTACTCAGTATATTTTGAATCATCAACATCCCCACAGCAAGCTGACGGGATATCGGGTTTCCACGGAGGCACAGCGTTAATTATCTTTCATTAACAACCGCCGTGTCTAATCCTAACTCCATTCACGGCACGGTTACTACCCCACCATCCCTGTGTTCACGACTCCGGTCCATCCATTACCGGGTCCCCGGTCCGGTGTTTCAGGGCAACATGGTTTCCCCGGTCATTAAAGACCTCATCGTTTGCCGGCGCCGTATTTCAAAGGCCCTGTCGCCATCGATCATGATCTCGGCCACCCTGGGCCGGCTATTGTAGTTGGAACTCATACAGAATCCATAGGCCCCGGCGGAACAAACAGCCAGCATGTCCCCTTCACGCAGGGCCAATTCCCTGTCCAGACCGATAAAATCAGCCGACTCACACACAGGTCCCACAATATCGTAGCGTACCGGCACGGCATCAGAATGCTGCCTGAGCGGCAAGATCTCTTGCCAGGCTTCATACAAGGCGGGACGCAACAGATCGTTCATGGCAGCATCGACAACTGCAAAATTCTTACCGCTATTCTCTTTCAGATATTCAACGCGGGTCAACAAGATGCCGGCATTACCGGTGATAGACCGGCCGGGCGCCAATAATATCTGCCTGGACCCGTCTGCAAGGACCGCACACAGTGCCCGGACAAACTCCTGCGGAGAAGGTGGTGTCTCATCATGGTAACGGATACCGAGACCACCGCCGATATCAATATGTTGTAATTCCACACCCCGGGCCCTCAATGCCTCCATCAAGCCAGTGAGCCGGTCCATGGCATCCAGATAGGGCGCCAGTGTCGTGATCTGGGAGCCGATATGAGAGGCAATGCCCGTAACCCGGATATGCCGCAGTGACCGCGCCATATCGTAGACATCCATGGCTTCCTCACAGGGGATACCGAATTTATTCTCCTTCAGTCCGGTGGCGATATAGTGATGGGTCTTTGCATCCACGTCCGGATTGACGCGAAGCGCCACAGGTGCAATGCTGTTCACTCCGGCAGCGACCTCATGCAACCTTAGCAGCTCCGATCTTGATTCGATATTAAAACATTTAATCCCGGCCTGTAGTGCACGAGCTATCTCTGCGCGGCTTTTACCTACTCCGGAAAAAACAATTTGAGAAGTCTCGGCGCCCGCTTTCAGCGCCCGTTCAAGTTCGCCGGCAGAGACGATATCGAAACCTGATCCGAGCCGGGCAAGGATGTTCAACACAGCAAGATTGCTGTTAGCCTTCACCGCATAACAGATCAGATGTGGCCGCCCGGCGAAGGCCAGATCGTATGCCTGCCACTGTTGTTCGATGGCGGCACGGGAATAGACGTAACACGGCGTACCAAAGCGCTCGGCTATATCGGCCAAAGATACATCTTCGGCGGCAAGTTGGCCGTTCACATAGCCAAAGTGTTGCATGGTGGTTAGCCGGGAAGAAGAGATTTGCTTGATGTAAGCTGTTTGTTATCCGGTAAATAGAGATCGCCCTTTTGACCGCAAGCAGGCAGTAATAACACAAATAAAAGCAATATCATTACCTGTTTCTGGCGCAAAATAAGACGCGGGCTCATGCTTTATTTCCTGCTATTTTCTGATAAAACACTATTGTATATAAAATAAAACAAAATCGCTTATTCATTTTCGTCATCAATCTTCAATCAAACCTCCTGATTGGGTTAGCCTGCATATTGCGCCAGGGCGCTATGATAATCAGCGAATAGCTTACCTGATAATGGTTTTAACGATTTTGTCTCGTACACAGTTTGTCCCGGACGCTGCTAATCGCGCCCTCGCTTGTTCTGGTCCCGCAAAACGCACATACTCCCTCAACCATATGAATAACTATGCTTTCGGTCGTGAGCATGTTTTGCCGGGACCGGCCCGTCTTTCGCGAGGCGTGGCACAGGGATGTGCCGTTTACAGAGCGAAGGATGCATCTTCGCGATTCCTTGGTGCAATATACGGGCTAGTTATTTGTGCTGCCTGCGGCGTGCCATGCCTCCCCGTTTTTTGCTTGCAGGCCGCGATGTTTTTCGTCTGGGCCGTACCGGGGCGGACGGCGTGACGAACAAATCAGGGGTGATAGACGCCGTTGGTATCTTATGCCCGATGTACTCCTCAATTTCATGCAGTGAGTAGACGAATTCATCACAGATCAGACTCAGTGCATGGCCGCTGGCACCTGCCCTGGCTGTGCGCCCTATCCTATGCACATAATCTTCAGGATTTTGGGGCATGTCGAAGTTCACTACATGACTGATGTCCGGGATATGCAGGCCACGCGAAGCGAGGTCGGTTGCTACGAGAATAGGGATATCACCGTTTAAAAACCCCTGGGAAATGCGTTGACGTCTGCTTTGCGGGACATCACCCGACAACACTCCTGCATGATAGCCGTTACTCTCAAGATAGCCCCATACCGATTCTGCGGTTCTCTTTGTGTTGACAAAAACAAGAGTGCGTTGTGGCTTGATGCGCTTCAGCAATCCCAGGAGCAGAGCTATCTTTTCATCACTGGAAACATGGTATCCAAGCTGTTTGACCCTGTCGGCCGTTATCTGCTCCGGTCTGATCCTGATGACCTTTGGATTATTCATATGTTCGTAGGCCAATTCAGTAACCCGCCAGCTTAAGGTAGCTGAAAACAACATATTCAGACGTTTCTCCGGCTTTGGCATACGCCGCAGCAGATAACGCACATCTCGGATAAAGCCAAGATCGAACATGCGATCCGCTTCGTCAAGCACCATGATCCTGATATCTTTCAGCCGAAAGACCTTTTGTTTGTGATAATCGATCAATCTCCCCGGCGTCCCAATCAGGATATCCACACCCTGCTCGAGCAAGTCCCGCTGCTTCGCGTAATCTACCCCGCCATAAACCAACCCGAGTCTGAATCCGGTATATTGGTTCAACTGCCGGGCGTCATTATGGATTTGTATGGCAAGCTCACGCGTTGGCGAAATGATTAAGGCGCGTAATTGAACGTTTTTATTGTTTTCCTGTTTCCGCTGCCAGAGCAGGTGATGCATGGTAGCCAGAAGATAGGCTGCGGTTTTCCCTGTTCCGGTCTGCGCCTGACCGGCAATATCTCCGCCGGCCAGCATCACGGGCAGGGTCTCCGCCTGTATCGGGGTACAGTGCGTAAAACCTACGGATTCCAGAGCCTTATGCAAATTATGATGCAGGGGTAACGTGCTGAATAGGGCTTCTGCTGTATCAGGGAGTGCCATTAGTTTTCCCGTTTTATTATTTTAAGGAAACCCCGATTAAATCATCCATGTTTGAATCGGAGGCGGGAAATGAAAACGTATCTGTAGCAAGCCCTGTTGGAGCACGGTTTCCATTTCCATCAGAATTTCAATCACTTATTGTTCCTTAACCCCGGCATTAACGCCCTGTAAGGCTGGAATATTCGATTAACCAGGGATCCATTAATGTTCTGCCCGGCTTGCATTCAAAAGATAATTCCGATGAAATGACGATTCTATACTCCATGATTGAGGTGAAGAAGCTACAATGAATGACAATATTATCCATGTTACCGACTCAACATTCGAAGATGAAGTATTAAGTTCCGACACACCCGTTATCGTCGATTACTGGGCTGAATGGTGCGGACCATGCAGAATGGTTGCTCCAATCCTGGATGAAGTAGCCGAAGAATATAACGGTAAACTTACCATCGCCAAAATCAATATCGATGAAAATCAGGAGACGCCTCAAAAATATGCGGTCCGTGGTATACCGACATTGATGATTTTCAAGAACGGAGAAGTCGCAGGGACCAAGGTCGGGGCCATGTCAAAGTCGCAATTATCAGCATTTATTGACAGTGTGATATAAAAATACTGGACGTTTCCACAATGACGTGCTAAGTTCTATATGTAATAACAGCCTGTCTGACTGATTCCCTCATAGCATAATTTAGCAGAATCTATCCACGTTAGCGCGTCGTGCGCGTGTAATGGTATTAGTTGTAATGCCCAATTAATTCAGGATCCAATGAATCTTACAGAACTAAAACAACAACCCGCATCACAATTAATTGACCTCTCCGTAACACTCGGTCTTGATGGTCTGGCACGCCATAGAAAACAGGACGTTATCTTTGAAATCCTGAAGGCGCATGCCAAAAAGGGCGAAGATATTTATGGTGATGGCGTGCTGGAGATACTCCAGGACGGATTTGGTTTTCTGCGTTCAGCCGACAGTTCCTATCTGGCCGGTCCCGATGACATCTATGTATCACCGAGCCAGATACGCCGGTTCAACCTCAGGACCGGAGACAATGTTGCCGGAAAAATCCGTCCGCCCAAGGATGGTGAACGGTACTTTGCACTGCTCAAGGTCAAAGAAGTCAATTTTGAGACCCCGGAGAAATCAAAGCACAAGATCCTGTATGAAAACCTGACACCGCTGTTCGCCCATGATCGGCTTACTCTGGAACTGGGCAACGGCAGTACCGAGGATCTGACCCCACGCATCATTGATCTGGTTGCTCCCATTGGAAAGGGCCAACGTGGCCTCATCGTGTCGCCGCCGAAAGCCGGTAAAACCATGATCCTCCAGTCTATTGCGCAATCCATCACGCATAACCATCCCGAGTGCCACTTGACCGTATTGCTCATTGATGAGCGTCCTGAAGAAGTTACCGAAATGCAACGTTCAGTCAGGGGCGAAGTGATATCCAGCACCTTCGATGAACCGGCAAGCCGGCATGTCCAGGTTGCGGAAATGGTCATTGAACGGGTGAAACGATTGGTGGAACACAAAAAAAATGCCGTCATCCTGCTTGACTCAATTACGCGGCTGGCCCGCGCCTACAACACCGTCGTCCCTGCCTCAGGAAAAGTACTGACCGGTGGGGTTGATGCCAATGCCTTGCAGAGGCCAAAACGCTTCTTTGGGGCCGCACGAAATATTGAGGAAGGAGGCAGTCTGACGATTATCGCCACAGCACTCATTGATACCGGCTCCCGCATGGATGATGTTATTTACGAAGAGTTCAAGGGTACCGGCAATATGGAACTCCATCTGGATCGCGAGATTTCGGAGAAGCGGATCTATCCGGCCATAAATATCAACCGGTCCGGGACACGCAAGGAAGAATTACTTACGGAAAAAGATGAACTACAGAAGATGTGGATCCTGCGTAAACTCCTGCACCCCATGGAACCCATCGGGGCAATGGAGTTCCTGCTGGAACGGCTCAAGGCAACAAAAAACAATTCGGAATTCTTTGATGCAATGAAGCGTCAGTGAAGGTAGTTAATACGCCGCAACTTATCATCCAGATTCAAGCGGTAAAAGCGCCGCAATTCCCCCAGTAATACCCGCTCGTTGCCGTTTCTGAAATAGGATCTGGATTCCAGATACCAGCAATACTTCTCTGCCAGATTATTTGCATCACGATAGCGTTGAAATTCCCGTGCCGATAACTCCCCATGGAAGTGTATTGACTCAAACAACAAGCGCCTGAGTTGTCCCGGTGCAGGGCGCTTGAATTGCTCTTCCAGGTAACTAACCAGCATGATGAACTTATCAATTTCTGCCTGCAATTCCATCTCCAGCATGGTCACACTTCGATCATATGATGCATTCCATACGAGATAGAGAAAATGGCTGATCCCCTCCAATGCCAGACAGAAATCGCTCAGGTTTCCATTATGTAAGTGCAAGGCCGGGTCATCATCATGCAGTGTTTTAATAATTCCGTCGTGCAGATAGAGTGACAGATGAAGTTCTTCCTTGTATTGATATACCAACAGCTTCTCTTTTCTATTTTTACACGGCGCGCTGGATTCCAGACTCGCTGCAACGTCCCAATCAGTGATTAGATAATTATTGATATTATGCGCTAAATCCAACTCGTAGATATCTTGTAAGCGCTGCTGAAGTTGGGCCAGTGACATAAGTACTACTAATGCGTAAGCCGCCGGGTTTTTACCGGGTGTATACCCAGCTTTTGTAATCTGCCTGCTGCATGTTTACTGCCGGTACTCACCCAGATTTCATAAAGCCGCATGATATCGCTGCTGTTGTTAAGATTGGCCTGCTCCGCCACTTCCGCAAGGACATCCACGAATGCAGCAAACCTGCCGGCCAGCTCGACAAATACCCCTTTCAATACGTGGCTTCCCCTTGAGATCCTGCTGGAATCGGCCAGACAGGCATAAGCAGTGCCGCCCATGGCAATGTAGTAATCCACATCCACCAGGCTGCGGCTGAGACTGTCTGCGAACAGGCCCGAAATAAATAATGCCATATCGCCCAACCTTCTCAGAGCATTATCCCTATCAGCGGTGTTACGGGCCTGGACGGCATCAGCATAGAGCAGTGCGAGAGGTTTGATCACGGGACCATCGGTTGCCGGCTCATATAAGCGTTCGGCCCGTATAAATGCAGTTAACAAATGGACCAGATAAACGATGGTCTCGTCACAGACCGATAATCGCTGGCGGGATAGCGCAGACTGAACTGCGTCTTGAAAAAATTCCCGGGCGTCCAACCGGGTTAGCAGTTGCTCATGACTAAACGGCGTCATTTTATACAGCACCTCAACAATACATAAAATACAGATAGCATAATGAAAATAGCGACGCTACTTTATACTCGCTTTAGAAAACTATCAGAATTGTGACCCATAATGGAAGTTAGCACTCACTCAAAACTGCTGATAACAGATCGGACCAGGACAGGTCAGTGTAGACACCAGGAGAAAGCCCGTTGCACATTTTCAGGCAGTTTTTCCCATCAGGTAGAAGCATCACCGGTCAGGGTAATATTGCCTGAACAGCAGATATCCTGCAGTTTTACAACTTGATCTGGGCAGATTTACCCATATCTATTACAGCAACAGTGTATGTAATTGACCCGGCTGACTATGCGCCCAGATAAACTGACAAACAGATTTCAACAAGCCCTGGCCCAGGCCCAAAGTCTTGCACTGGGCAAGGACCATCAATTCATCGAGCCGCTTCATGTGATGGCCTCGCTGCTGGATCAGGAAGGTGGATCGGTCCCCCATGTGCTCGGCGCAGCGGGTATCAATATCGATTATTTACGAACACGGCTGGATGATGCCCTCGAACGGTTACCTCAGGTGCAAGGGACAGCAGGCGCCGTGCACATCTCCAGAGATCTGGATGGCCTTCTCAACCTCACTGACAAATTTGCCCAGCAACGTGGTGATAAGTATATATCCAGTGAACTGTTTGCCCTGGCTTCTCTGCAAGACAAGGGGCAACTGGGGAAATTAATGAAAGATTGCGGCGCAGACAGAAACAGGCTAGAAGCAACTATTGCAAACCTGCGTCAGGGTGATCCGGTCACTGAGCCGAATACGGAGGAACACAGACAGGCCCTGGAAAAATTTACCATTGATCTGACACAACAGGCGGAACAAGGCAGACTGGATCCCGTTATTGGCCGTGACGAAGAAATCCGGCGTACGATTCAGGTGTTGCAACGGCGCACGAAAAACAATCCCGTATTAATCGGTGAACCAGGGGTGGGGAAAACCGCCATTGTGGAGGGATTGGCCCAACGAATCGTCAACAGTGAAGTTCCCGAGGCGCTCAAACACAAGCGTTTGCTCATGCTTGACATGGGACTGCTTATCGCCGGAGCAAAATTCCGTGGTGATTTCGAGGAACGTCTCAAGGCCGTTCTCAACGAACTGCGTAAACAGGAGGGACAGATAATACTATTCATTGATGAAGTGCATACCATGGTAGGGGCTGGGAGGGCTGAGGGGGCAATGGATGCCGGCAATATGCTTAAACCTGCCCTGGCGCGTGGAGAATTGCATTGTATCGGAGCAACGACCCTCAATGAATATCGTGAAAATATCGAAAAAGACGCCGCATTGGAGCGGCGCTTTCAGAAAGTTCTGGTTAATGAACCCGGTATCAAGGACACCATTGCCATCATTCGTGGTTTGAAGGAACGCTACGAAGTGCACCACAACGTGCAGATAACAGATCCGGCGATCATCGCAGCAGCCACTCTGTCGCAGCGCTATATCACGGACAGACAACTGCCGGATAAGGCCATCGACCTGATTGACGAGGCCGCCAGCCGCATCAGTATCGAAATCGATTCCAAGCCGGAGGACATGGATCGTCTGGATCGCCGCTTGATTCAGATGAAGATCGAGCGCGAAGCCCTGAAAAAAGAGACCGATGAAGCCTCCAAAAAACGCCTGAAAGAACTGGAAGAGGAGATCCGTTCTGCCGAAAAAGATTACGCCGATCTGGAGGAGATCTGGATAGCGGAAAAAGCCGCTTTACAGGGCACACACAGCGTCAAGGAAAAACTGGAGCAATCCCGGCTGGAATTCGAAACGGCAAGACGCGCCGGAGACCTCAATCGTATGTCTGAATTGCAGTACGGAATCATTCCTGAACTGGAGAAGCAGCTCGAGAACGCCGGTCAAGCCAATATCGAGAAGATGAAACTGCTGCGTAACAAAGTGACCGAGAATGAAATCGCCGAAATAGTCTCAAAATGGACCGGTATTCCCGTCGCAAAAATGCTGGAGGGTGAACGGGAGAAACTGCTGCACATGGAAGAGACGTTGCAAGAACGCGTTATCGGTCAGGACGAATCGGTCTCAGCGGTGGCGGATGCGATCCGCCGTTCCCGCGCCGGTCTTTCCGATCCCAATCGCCCCAACGGATCATTCCTGTTTCTGGGTCCGACCGGCGTTGGCAAAACCGAATTATGCAAGGCGCTGGCCGAATTCCTGTTCGACTCGGAAGAGGCCTTGATCCGCATCGATATGTCCGAATACATGGAGAAACACTCGGTTGCCCGGCTAATTGGCGCGCCACCCGGTTATGTGGGCTATGAGGAAGGCGGGTATCTCACCGAACAGGTGCGCCGTAAATCCTACAGCCTGATACTCCTGGATGAGGTGGAGAAGGCCCATCCCGAGGTGTTTAATATCCTGTTGCAGGTGCTGGATGATGGCCGCCTGACCGACGGCCAGGGACGTACGGTGGACTTTCGCAATACCGTCCTGGTCATGACCTCCAATCTTGGTTCGGATCTAATCCAGGGCATGGCCGATGATGCCGATTATGAGGTGATGAAAAACACGGTGCTTGATGTTGTCTCCAGACATTTTCGACCGGAGTTTATCAACAGGATTGACGATCTGGTGGTATTTCATGCACTGCAACAAAAACAGATAAGGGCCATCGCCGAGATACAGATCAAACGAATCGCTCAACGCCTGCACGAGCGGGATATCGATATTCACGTCACCAACCCCGCCAAGGATTTCCTGGGAGCAGTCGGCTTCGATCCCATCTACGGCGCCAGACCATTAAAACGCGCCATCCAGACACACCTGGAGACCCCCCTTGCCGAGGCTATCCTTTCCGGCCAATTTGGCCCGAGTGATAACATAACCATCGATGTCTGCGAGGATAACCTTACATTCAACCGGGCTACTGCCTCAGCAGCTTAGCGCCTGTCTCAACATCCCGCACGGCTGGCTGCGACGGCGGCATTATGCGTGCAGTGCATGGTGCGGGGGGAGTAGAGTGGGGTCTAAATGAACGGCGGGCAACGCCACGCTATGCACCCAAGGGCCCCGATCCTGTAAAGGGCTGCGGCCCGGAAGGTGCCGTGGCTGTGTCCGGGCTTGCCCGGTGCGATGGCTACTTGTGCTGCACCCGGATGCCTTGCCAAGCCACCTGCCGGGCCGGCAACGCGACTCATGGGGGATATTGAGATAGATTCTAATAAAATCAATAGGTTATCAGTGTTCCCGAAGACTGAAACAGGTTGTATGACGATATTCTTACCATTCGGGCCAAGGGTGCTGATAGTCAGGGGAGAGACACTACTAAATTGAACCCAATACGGCGAAACCTGATACAATATGTTGGTTATTATCGCCATATAATCTAATATTTAGGCGTTAAACGACAAGAAATCAGGTAAAGTACCCTATGGCCGTCTCAGCAAACAAGATCAACCTCAGTGGCCTCGCCAGAAAGCTCGTGTTCGATGGATTGCTGGATGAAGCGGCGGCAGCGGAGCATTTTCAAAAAGCACTTAAGGAAAAACAGCCGTTTGTCTCCTATCTGGTTGAAAATAAACTCGTTGCGAGCAGTGATATTGCGCTGTCCGCCGCACAGGAGTTCGGCGTGCCCATGCTCGATATCAATGCACTGGAACTTGACATGGATACTGTCAAACTGGTCAAGGAGGACTTGATCAAGAAGCACCACGCTTTGCCGATATTCAAACGCGGCAAGCGCCTCTATATCGCCGTCTCCGACCCGACCAATCTCCAGGCCCTGGATGAGATCAAGTTCGCGGTGAGTATGAATACCGAGGCCATTCTGATTGAAGAAGACAAACTGGCGAAAACGATTGACAAGGTCCTGGAAGAGATGGAAGGTGGTCTGGGCGATATGGACGATGAGGACTTTGAAGATCTGGATGATCTGGAAGTCGCTGAGGAGGGCAAGCAGGAAGAGGAAGATACAGAGGTTGACGACGCACCGGTTGTCCGTTTCGTTAATAAATGTCTGCTTGACGCCATCAAAAAAGGTGCTTCCGATCTGCATTTCGAGCCTTTCGAAAAGTATTACCGCGTGCGCTTCCGGATAGATGGGGTACTGACCGAGGT
The DNA here is from genome assembly GCA_046757565.1 of Gammaproteobacteria bacterium. Lineage (GTDB taxonomy): Bacteria > Pseudomonadota > Gammaproteobacteria > Eutrophobiales > Eutrophobiaceae > JBHHYN01. Next base: position 12,597 of record JBHHYN010000005.1, read on the forward strand.
CGCCAAACCCCCCCTCAGCCTGGCGGGAAAGATTGCCGCCCGCATCAAGGTCATGTCACGCCTGGACGTCTCCGAGCGGCGGGTCCCCCAGGACGGCCGCATTAAACTGAAACTGTCAAAGACCAAGGCCATCGACTTCCGCGTCAGCACCTGTCCGACCCTGTTTGGCGAAAAGACCGTTATGCGTATCCTCGATTCCGATGCAGCAGCGCTGCAGATCGACCAACTGGGTTATGAGGATTTTCAGAAAGAGGCCTTTCTGGAAAACCTGCATAAACCCTATGGGATGTTTCTGGTTACGGGTCCAACGGGTAGTGGCAAAACTGTCTCCCTGTATACGGGCATCAACATCCTCAATCAAATTGATATCAATATCTCCACAGCGGAAGACCCGGTCGAGATCAATTTGCCTGGAGTCAACCAGGTCCAGGTCGATGAACGGACCGGCATGACGTTTCCCAAGGCGCTGAAGGCCTTCCTACGCCAGGACCCGGACATCATCCTGGTCGGTGAAATCCGTGATCTGGAGACCGCCTCTATTGCCGTGAAGGCGGCCCAGACCGGTCATATGGTCATGTCAACCCTGCACACCAATGATGCGCCACAGACCCTGACCCGTCTTCAGGATATGGGCATTCAGGCCTTTGCGGTCGCAACCAGCATCAACCTGATCACGGGACAACGGCTGTGCCGCCGGCTACACCCCGAATACCGGGAACCCTTTGATATGCCCAAAGAGGCCCTGCTGGAAGAGGGGTTTACGGAGGAGGATATTGAGAAGGGGATCAAGCTGTTCAATCCCGTCACCGGTAACGAGGAGTGTCCCAGTGGTTATAAAGGGAGGGCCGGTATCTATCAGGTGATGCCTATTTCCGATGCCCTGAAACGCCTGATTATCGAGGGGGCAAATGCCGTTCAACTGGTCGATCAAGCCGCAGCGGAAGGGATATGGGACATTCGCCGCTCCGGCCTGAGCAAAGCAATGCAGGGTATTACCAGTCTGGCTGAAGTTAACCGGGTCACCGTAGAGTAGAAGATCATGGCAGAAGCAGCAAAAGCGGACATATTTGTCTGGGAAGGGACGGACAAACAGGGTAAACGCGTCAAAGGTGAAATGAGCGGCCAGAGTGATGCCCTGGTCAAGGCCGTACTACGACGGCAGGGTGTTAATCCCCTAAAGGTCAGGAAAAAACCCAAGCCGCTGTTTGGTGGTGGCGGTGGCAAGGGCAAGATCACACCAAAAGATATCACCGTCTTCAGCCGGCAACTGGCTACCATGATGTCATCCGGCGTGCCGTTGGTTCAGGCCTTCGAGATTGTCGGCCGTGGCCATGAAAACGCCGGTATGCAGGAGTTGATCCTGGGCATCAAGTCCGATGTAGAAGCCGGTAATTCGCTGGTGGATGCACTCAGAAAACATCCGCTTCAATTCAATGATCTTTATTGCAACCTGGTCCAGGCCGGGGAACACGCCGGCATCCTGGAGGCGATCCTGCACAAGTTGGCGACGTATCTGGAAAAGACCGAAGCGCTGAAATCGAAAATTAAATCCGCTTTGTTCTATCCAGCAGCTGTTATTGTTGTGGCATTTATCGTTGTCACCATCCTGATGATCTTCGTGATCCCCCAGTTCTCGGAGCTGTTTGCCAGCTTTGGTGCCGACCTGCCCGCCCTGACACAGTTTCTCGTCGATTCCTCTGACTTCTTCGTGCAATGGTGGTGGGCGATATTCCTGATCCTTGGCGGTAGCGTCTTTGGCCTGCTGGAATTCAGGAAGCGTTCCGTTGCATTTCAGCAACTTATTGATCGCTATTCCCTGAAACTCCCTGTGATCGGTATCGTTCTGGAGAAATCGGCCATCGCCCGTTTTGCCCGCACCCTGGAGACCATGTTTGCAGCCGGCACCCCACTGGTTGAAGCCATGACATCCGTGGCCGGGGCCTGTGGCAATATCGTCTTCTACAACGCTACCATGAAGATGCGTGATGAAATTTCGACGGGAACACAATTGCAGGCGTCCATGCGCGATACCGGCCTGTTCCCCAACATGGTGGTTCAGATGGTGGCCATCGGCGAAGAATCCGGCGCCATCGATGCCATGCTTGGCAAGGTGGCCGACTGGTACGAACAGGAGGTGGATGATGCCGTCGAAGCGCTCACCAGCCTGTTGGAACCGATGATCATGGCCTTCCTCGGGGTCGTCATCGGTGGCATCGTTATCGGCATGTATCTGCCTATTTTCAAGATGGGTGCCGTCGTCTAGTAGCCCAGTTAATAAACTACCCCCGCAGCAAGCTGACGGGGTATTAACACCGTCATGCCGGACCCCGTATCAAGTACGGGGCAAGCTTATTCCGGCATCCAGTCAAATAGGGTTCCGCTGAAAGCGGACATTATCTCACTGGATTCCTGCTACCGGCTCGTAGGCCGGTACAAGCTTCACAGGAATGACATCTACGCACGACTGCATGGATGCAGGACGACTCCATGGAAGGAAGAGGTAGAGAACGTCTGGAACACGTTCTCGAGATAGAACGAATCAGGAGATAGAGTCGAGCAAGCTGAGGGGAATTAAACCCAAAGAGATTAAATTTACACCTGACAGGCCTTATGCGCGGTACGAAAACCGGCTGCTGCACAGATAGTTTGCCTGCTATTCAATAATTCAAACCTGTACGGCTACTAGCATTAAGCGAACATGCCTACGACAATGTTCTCCTATGTACCTGCTTGACACCCTGCAAACAACGCCTGCGGCTTTTTACATCACCATGGGTATCCTGGGCCTTATAGTCGGCAGCTTTCTGAATGTGGTCATTTACCGCCTGCCCAGGATGCTGCAACATGAATGGCAAAGGGAATGCCGTAATCTTCTGGAAATCAATGACCCGGTTACGGATAGCGCTGAAGAGTTTAATCTGGTGCGGCCGCGATCACGCTGCCCCGACTGTGGTCACAATATATCGGCCTTTGAGAATATCCCCCTTATCAGCTATCTCTTCCTGGCGGGTAAATGTTCCGCATGCAGACAACCCATCTCCATTCGATATCCCCTCATTGAACTCCTGAGCGGCGCATTTGCTGTCTTTTTATCTTTTCATTTCGGCTATGGTCTGCAGGCGCTTCTGGCGGCCCTGTTAACATGGGCCCTGCTGGCATTAAGTGTTATCGATTTCGATCAACATCTGCTGCCTGATGACATCACCCTGCCGTTTCTCTGGCTCGGACTGTTTGCAAACATGTTTGGTATCTTCACGGATATCTACTCAAGCCTGATTGGTGCAATGGCAGGGTATAGCCTGTTATGGGCGGTGTATAAGTTATTTAAATTGGTCACGGGGAAAGAGGGGATGGGTTATGGCGACTTCAAGCTTATCGCCATGCTCGGCGCCTGGCTGGGCTGGCAGATGTTGCCACTCATCATACTGTTATCCTCCATCTGTGGCGCTGTTATCGGAACTGGAATGATCCTTGTTCGCAGACTTGACAGGAGCAATCCCATTCCCTTTGGCCCATATCTGGCGCTGGCAGGATGGATCGCATTAATATGGGGTGCGCAGATAACAGGGGAATACAGCAAATGGGCGCTCAGCCTGTAGGGAAGCTACTTCGAATAGGCCTGACTGGCGGTATTGGCAGTGGCAAGACGACTGTCTCGGGACTGTTCGCCAAACTCGGCGTTCCGGTCAGCGACGCGGACACGATTGCTCACGAATTAGTAAAACGAGGCCGTCCGGCATATGATGCGATTCTCAATGTATTTGGCCCCGGTGTAACCGGGGCGGAGGGTGAGTTACGGCGTGACTATTTACGTGAACTCATTTTTAATGATGACAACTTGAGGAAACAGCTTGAGTCGATCATTCACCCTCTGGTACGGGTGGAAATTGAAAAATTTATTGCTGCTATCGATTACCCATATTGCATTATCAGCATCCCCCTGCTTTTTGAAAGCGGGGCACAAGATACCGTTGACAGGGTCCTGGTCATTGATATACCGCAACACTTACAGATTGCACGAGCAAGCGGCAGAGATAATGTAGGAGAAGAGGATATAAACAGTATCATAAAATCTCAAATCAGCCGTGAGCGGCGTTTGCGGTGGGCCGATGATGTCATCTGTAATAACCAGGGTATGGAATTTCTGGAAGATCAGGTGAATGCCTTGCACGGGAAGTATCTAAAAATTGCCAAGACAATAGTTTAATGTTATCCCCTGTCTATCAGGAAATTTACAGTTAACACTCTACAAATATAGTTGTGTTGCCTTACATTACATATGAACAACCCTTGAATGAAAGGGTTCGTACTTTTTTACGCATCGAATATCTGTTTCAACAGGTTGATCATTATGTTACAAGTCCAAGTGAATGGGACTGCCGTTATGCCTTGTCAACCCTTCTGAATATTGTTGATTTCCTGTCCCGATCCGATATTAAAACGGAAGTTATCAAGGAACTGGAACGGCATGTTACAACACTGACAGCCTTGAAAAAGACTCCCGGGGTTGATGAACAACGTTTACAGGTTCTCTTACAGGAAATCAATGGCTACTTGGCATCATTACGCGATGGCAGCTATCAACCTGGACAGAGCCTGCGGCAGGATGAGTTCATCACATCTATCAAGCAACGCAGCACCATACCTGGTGGATCGTGCAATTTCGATCTTCCCAGCTATTACTACTGGTTAAGCAGGCCGGTCGAGGAGCGAAGCATACAGCTGCGGGCATGGCAACAGGACCTGGACTTAATAAAAAAAAGTATCAGGCTGAGTCTGCAAATGATACGTAACAGTACAAACCCCAGTGCAGAACAGGCCGTAAGAGGCTTTTACCAGAAACCTATTGAATCCAATATTCCCTGTCAACTAATCAGGGTGATCCTGCCCTCCAAATCGAAATTTTATCCCGAGATCAGTGGTGGGAGGCACCGTTTTACCGTACGTTTCATGGAGCAATCATCGACCTCTGAAAGGCCCGTGCAAACGCAGGAAACGGTCCAGTTTGATCTGCATTGCTGCATTTTATGAATAGCAGATGTCCTGCCTGTGAAAAACCCGTCAATCTGAATCCGGACAATAATTGGCGACCTTTTTGCAGTAACCGCTGCAGGCTAATCGATTTGGGCGCATGGTTTGACGGTAACCGTCTAATTCCCGATGAAGAAGTTGATTATCAATATCCTCAGGACGAGGGTTCTCCCGTCAAACATTAGCGGCAGCCATGCACATCCTGATTGCGGCCCCAGGGTCCGGCGCTTCCCATATCCCGCTGATCATCGCAACACCCTGCCCGCCCCGTCCCCTTGCAACCTCAATATCCGTTGGTTGCATGCCCCCTAAGGCATAAACAGGAATAGTTGCCGCACATGCCATTTCTTCAAACCTGTCCCATCCCATCGGTTCTTTCCCTGGGTGACTGTTTGTCCGGGAAACGGGTGACAACACGGCAAAATCCACACCTATTCTACAGGCATGTTCCAGCTCCAATTCATCATGACAGGAAGCCGCTACCCAATATTCCTTGGCGAGTGGTCTTCTCTCCTGTTGCAGTAAATGTTTACTTGACAGATGCACGCCATGCGCCCCCAGCCTTAACATCTCATCAGGTGTACTATTGATAATCAAGCGACAATGGAACCGGTTGCATAGTTCAACAAGTTCACCCGCTAACTTTCTGAAATAGTATCGATCCGGATATAGACTCCTGAGTTGAATTAATTTTGCCCCGGCCTCAAGACAAGTTTTTGCCGTATCCAGAAACCCGTCTCCATGCTCCGTTAAATTCGGGGTAATCAGGTATAAAGGGGGCAATTTTATAGCACTGATGATGGAATGGTTGGCCCCCGGAAACTTCCTTTCCGAAAGGCCCTCCAGCGATACCCATTCAATTAATTGACCTTCCCGGCCTGTTACTTCCCCATCCCATTTATCGATAGTCCAGACATCCAGTGTCACGGACTGTAGCGGATAGTCGTGATCGATAACGATCAGGGGCTGCGCATGGTGGATGACAAGGTCCAGTTCCTCAAATAACTCCCTCGCCAATGCCTCCTCCACGCCCTCACCGGGCAGCAGTTTCCCCCCGGGAAACTCCCACAGCCCCCCCTGCGGGACGTCGTCAGAACGCCTGGACAGCAACACTTTATCTCTCGACTTGTTAAAAATGACACCAACTGCGATATGGAGTCTGTCTGGTGACATATACTCGAAGAATGTTCCGGTTACAGGTATCAGCCTGTTCTATTCTGTTTGCTCGTTGCCAGATTTCGGATCAGGTCCGGTATTCTGCGTTGATACTCACATACTCGTGGGAAAGATCGCAGGTCCAGACAGTTTCCTGCACGGTACCTCTGCCCAGAGAGATTCTCAAAAAAATTTCATCCTTGGACATTGCCGCCTTTCCGGCGTCCTCACTATAGTCCTGCGCCCGCATACCCTGATCAACAATACAGACATCATTTAAGTAAATAGAAATATTGGCAATGGCCAGGTCCACCAGACCGGAACGGCCAATAGCAGCGAGTATTCTGCCCCAGTTGGGATCGGCAGCATAAAATGCCGTTTTTACCAGCGGTGATCCGGCAACCGCGTAAGCGACTTTAAGACACTCATCACTGGAAGCACCGGCCTGTACCTCTACAGTAATGAACTTTGATGCCCCTTCCCCATCCCGGACAATGGATTGTGCCAGATGCAGAAATACATCGGTGACTGCGTCTTTCACCAAATCAAACTCCTCGGTATCGGCAGCTTTCAGTAAGGAGGCGTCACTCTTGCCTGTGGCAACTAACACACAGGCGTCATTCGTCGATGTATCACCATCAACACAGATGCGGTTGAACGACTCTTCAACAGCTTGAGTTAATACACTCCCGAGGAGTTCCCGATCTATCGCAGCATCAGTAGCGATAAAGGCGAGCATAGTCGCCATATCCGGTCGGATCATGCCTGCCCCTTTGGCAATACCGGTAATTGTTATCGATCGATCAGCAATCGGGATCTTCCTCGAGACAGCTTTTGGAATAGTATCCGTTGTCATAATGGCCCGGGCGCAATCCGGCCAGTTATCCTCGCCCAGACCGGAATACAAGGCAGGAATCACATCACAGATTTTTTCTACGGGGAGATATTCACCGATTACTCCCGTAGAAAACGGCAGCACCGATTCCACTGGACAGCGTGCCATTTCTGCCAGTCTGTTACAGACACGAATAGCATCGTCATATCCCTGTTTACCGGTGCCTGCGTTGGCACACCCCGCATTCACCAGACAGTATTTTGCTGAAGCGATCTGTAGATGGTTGCGTGCAATCTGGACCGGCGCTGCAGAGAAGGCATTCCGGGTAAACAGCGCGGCACAGTTGGCACCGTGCTCGAAGGCAAGCAGGGCGATGTCTGGTCGGCTCTCCGGATAAATACCGGCCGAACAGGCCGCAACACGCACACCTGAAACAGGTAATATTTTTTCAGGTTCTTTCAGTCCAACAGCCATTAAAAAAGTCAAAGATGAATAACCCGGCCGCAAGTGACCGGGTTTCAGTGTAATGCCTATTCATATCTATTATCGTTACACAACTCAGGAGCAAGCCTCCGATATTTTCGTTCGTTATTTTTAACTTTTGTTACCTCTGTGCCTCTGTGGTTATTCGAATAGTTAAAATTGGAAACATCCGGCCAGAGGCATTTTAATTTACCCTGCCGATTATACGATATTTGGTTGTTGAATTTTGTTCGCCCAAAACTATTCGACCCATATTTCACTTTTCACTTTTCACTTTTCACTTTTCACTTTTCACTTTTCACTTTTCACTTTTTTATGTGAGCTTTCCATGACACTGTTTGTATTTTTTACCGGAACCACAGGGACAAGGTTCATTACGTCCTATTTTTCTTTCACTGCGTACGAAGGGTGTATTAGGCGTTGCTTCTCCCTGTTCCGGTTCATCCGACAAGGCGTTTGGAGCTGCCGGGTGATTATAGGACATTACCTGTAAACTTGGAGCCCGCTCTGCGATTTCAATATCATGCTCGGTACGAATATGCACTTTGGAAAGTATTGCTATTACATCATTTTTAATGTTCTCCAACATCTGCCTGAACATCTCAAATGCCTCTCTTTTATACTCCTGTTTCGGGTTTTTCTGGGCATAACCGCGTAACCCAATCCCCTGACGCAGGTGATCCATCGCAACCAGGTGTTCCTTCCAATGCCGATCCAGCACATCAAACATGATCTCCTTTTCAAGCCTGCGCATCAACTCCACCGGCAGATGTCTTTCCCGATCTTCTACACTTTTACTGATGCACCCTGTTATTTTTTCCCTTAATGTGTCTTCGTCCAATTCACTATCCTGCTCAAGCCATGTTGCAATCTCCGGTTTTACTCCAAATTCATGCTCCAGGGCCTCTGTCAGGCCATGTGTGTCCCACATTTCATCGAGGCTTCCCGGCGGTATATATGTATTGATCACGGCATTAACAACATCGTCCCGCATAATCCGGATATCCTCTGCAATCTCATCGGCCTCCAGAAGATCATTACGCCATTCATAAACAACCTTACGCTGATCATTCGCTACATCATCATATTCAAGTAGTTGTTTGCGGATATCGAAATTGTGAGCTTCGACCTTGCGTTGGGCATTTTCTATTGCCCTGGAAACAAGTTTGGATTCGATCGCCTCACCCTCCTGCATGCCCAATCTCTGCATAATTGCTCCTACCTTCTCCGATGCAAAGATCCTCATCAGATTATCTTCAAGCGAAAGATAAAAACGGCTCGAACCCGGATCACCCTGCCTGCCTGAACGGCCTCTTAACTGATTATCAATACGCCTCGATTCGTGCCGTTCCGTCCCGATAATCCTTAGTCCCCCATTCGCAACGACTTGTTCATGATGTTTTTGCCATTCCAGTTTAATCTTGCTGATAGCGTCCTCATCGGTGACATTCAGCTTCTTTACTTCAGCTTCGAAGTTCCCTCCCAATACGATATCCGTACCGCGGCCAGCCATATTGGTAGCGATGGTTACTGTCCCGGCTTTACCTGCCTGGGCAATAATATCTGCCTCCTTCTCATGAAATTTTGCATTGAGCACCTGGTGTTTTATTTTATCCTTTTTCAAAAGATTAGAGAGATGCTCTGACACTTCAATCGACGCAGTTCCTACCAGGACCGGTTGTCCTCTTTTATAGCAGTCTTTAATATCATCTATTATTGCCCTGAATTTTTCCTTTGCGGGCAGAAAGATAACATCCGGCTGATCGTCCCGTATCATGGATTCGTGGGTAGGGATGACCACAACCTCAAGACCATATATTTGCTGGAATTCATAAGCCTCGGTATCCGCCGTCCCTGTCATCCCCGCCAATTTTTCATACAAGCGGAAATAATTCTGATAGGTAATCGTCGCCAGTGTCTGGTTTTCATTTTGTATACGCACTCCTTCCTTCGCTTCTATTGCCTGATGCAGCCCCTCCGACCAGCGGCGTCCTGGCATGGTACGCCCGGTAAATTCGTCAACAATGACAACTTCATTATCCTTGACAATATAATCTATATTGGGATGAAACAGGGAATGTGCACGAAGTGCCGCATTTAAATGATGTATAACAGGGATATTGACCGGATCATACAGGCTCTGCCCCGGTGAGATTATTCCCGCATCCTGTAGCAGAGCTTCTGCGGTCTCATTCCCTTCCTCGGTAAGATAGGCCTGCTTCGTCTTCTCATCAATAGTGTAATCACCGGGGCCGTCTTCTGTTTGTTGCCGGGTCAGTTTTGGAATAATATCATTAATACTGATATACAGATCAGAACGATCATCCACCATACCGGAAATAATTAAAGGTGTCCTTGCTTCATCAATAAGAATTGAATCCACCTCGTCGACTATGCCATAATATAATTCCCGTTGTACCCGATCCTCTTTGCGGAAGGCCATATTATCTCTTAGATAATCGAAACCAAACTCATTGTTCGTTCCGTAGATAATATCGGCGGCATAGGCCTGCCGGCGTTCATCGTTAGACAGACCGGATACGATGACGCCTGTGCTTAATCCAAGAAAGGCATAGATACTGCCCATCCATTCAGCATCACGCCCGGCCAGATAATCATTGACAGTAATTATATGTACACCTTTCCCGGTAAGCGCATTCAAGTACGCCGACAACGTAGCAACCAGGGTTTTCCCTTCTCCAGTTTTCATCTCGGCGATGTTTCCTTCATGTAATACCATGCCGCCAATCAATTGCACATCAAAATGGCGCATATCAAGCGTGCGCTTGCTTGCTTCCCGGACGAGTGCAAATGCCTCCACCAAGAGATCATCCAGTTTTTCCCCCTGCTCCAGGCGCTGTTTGAGTTCCAGGGTTTTCTTCGGAAATGCCACATCTGACAATTGCGAGATCTGCTCTTCAAGGGCATTAATCTTCACAACAGTTTTTCGCATACGTTTTAAGATACGCTCATTCCTGCTTCCGATAATTTTCGTTACAACGTTTGTCAACATGATCTATATAGGCGAATTACCCGGCGTGCCAGGAAATAACAACGCTAAAGATGGTTAAAACTAAACAAAAAAACAACGAAGAAAAGATGATGGATTACTTGAGGACAATATACTGTTTAGGATTCACATGCTGCCCGTTTCGTAATACTTCAAAGTGAACATGTGTGCCTGTACTTCGGCCTGAATTACCCATGACCGCAATGACTTCTCCCTTTTCCACTTTTTCTCCAACAGTAACCAGGTTCTTCTGATTATGTGCGTAACGGGTGATATAACCACTACCATGACTTATTTCAACCAGATTGCCATAACCATAACGGGGACCGGACCAGGTCACAATCCCTGCGGCCACGGCAGCTATGGGCATACCCGGCTTGCCTGCAAAATCCAGCCCTTCATGAAATTCCCGTTTACCCGTCATAGGATCGCTTCGATAACCATATAAAGATGATATCCATCCGTCTTTCGCAGGCCGGCCGGCAGGTAGCGTCTGCTCCTGGAGTGTTCTGTTAATCAACATTGACTCCATTGCAGAGAGTTTTTCGCTCCTGTCCCGTATTTTCTCTTCCAGCCTGTCCAGCGTCCCGAGAAAATCCGGAATATTCATAGACTGCTGCTCATTTTCGGGGGCAGGGCCACCCATTCCCGGCGGGTTATCGACGCCGAATTCCATATCGTTGAGATCAGCCATTGCCGCCAGGCGCGTCCCTAATGCATCAAGCCGCATAACATGACCCTGCAGCAGGCTCAACCGGCTTGCCATTGCGTCCAGCGATTTCTCCGCTTTCAGTCTGACCGCATTCAATTTTTCCTCTTGTTTTGTGAACTCATCCAGCCAGACAGAAGCAGTCTGTTCACGTAACGAATCCAGTAGTGCAGACGAGTGGTTTGTTGCAAAGCGGATCCCGGAAAAGAAAAATCCCAGGAAGAGAAAAGCAAAGCAGAGACAAACAGCAATAATAGCAGCCGGTCCTAAAGAGACACTCAGGCCTTTCCGCCCTGGATTGGAGAAGAATAGGATTTGCATTGTCTATACTATAAACTGTGTCTATGACGCCCAATCAAAACAAGACCCTGTCCATTCAATCCGTCCTGAACAGCGGGTCAGAGGGGCTTTCCGCCTTGTGTGCCCATGCGTCCAGAATCGCCAACATACAGCAAATTCTTTGCACAGAGCTGGGACCGCCCCTTTCCGAACACCTCTCTATTGCCAACTTCAGGCACAGAACCCTCATTATACACGCTGACAGCCCGGCCTGGGCCACCAGACTTCGATTTAATGCACCGCATATCCTCAAGATCGCCCAAACCACCTGTGGTCTGACGGGATTATGTACAGTCCGGGTCAAAGTTTTCATACCCGAAAACGATTACAGTCAAGCAAAAAGAAAAATCTCACTTTCAGACAATAGCGCACGAACGATCCGCAAGTTGGCAAAAACCACCACCAGTACTCTCTTGCGCGCTGCCCTGTTCAGACTGAGCAAGCAAAAATCATAATTCCAACAGCAACGATATGATCCTCGGAATCTTTTGTGACCGGGACATAACGTCCGGATTTTCCCCACATTTATACAGATGGAACAGGTTGCATAAAGGAGATGGGTAGTTCCATTTCATCTTCAAAACTTACCAGTTCCCAGGCAGATTCTGTTGCCAATAACTTTCTGAGCAGACGATTATTTAACTTGTGTCCTGATTTATAACCCTTAAAGGAACCAATGAGACTGTGGCCGAGCAGGTACAAATCACCAATGGCATCCAGAATCTTGTGCTTTACGCATTCATCTTCATACCTCAGCCCATCTTCATTTAATACCCGGTAATCATCGACAACGATAGCATTATCAAGACTGCCTCCCAAAGCGAGTCTGTTTTGACGCAAAAGTTCTACATCCCGCATAAATCCGAATGTCCTGGCTCTGCTGACTTCTTTCACATAAGAAGTAGTAGAAAAATCTATATCAGCCTGGCAGTTCTTATTGGTGAAAGCCGGATGCGTGAAGTCAATAGTAAATCCCACTTTGAAGCCGTCAAAGGGCTCAAACAACGCCCATTTATCATCGTCGTCGATGCGAACCGACTCCCGGATCCGCATAAATTTTTTTACTGCATTCTGTTTCTCTACACCGGCAGACTCGATCAGGAAAACAAACGGGCCGGCACTGCCATCCATGATAGGCACTTCATCAGCGCTTGTATCGATATAGGCATTGTCTATGCCAAAACCTGCTAAGGCGGAAAGAAGATGTTCTACGGTTGATATTCTGACATCTTGTTTAATGAGGGTTGTGGATAATTTAGTATCGCCAACATTCTCGGGGCATGCCTTGATCTCAACAGGCGTTTTCAGATCTACGCGGCGAAATATGATACCGGTATTTGCCGGTGCGGGCCGGAGTGTTAAATAGACTTTTTTCCCCGTATGCAAACCGACGCCGGTTGCACGGATAACATTTTTTAAAGTTCTTTGCTTTATCATTTGTTATTATCTTGGCAGATCCCCGTTGTGGGCTTCCTCAGAGAAGCCAATTTGTTGTTTTACGGGCAAATCCTGTATCTGTCAAGTTTAGCTTAGCATTCAACCACCTCCGTCATCAAATGCAATAAACAGGCCTAATCCGCCTGCCGGCGCAGGAAAGCAGGAATATCCAGGTATTCGGGGTTCTCTTCCAGGGTATCGATAGCTGCCTTTGCGCCCTGATTCCGTATAACGGTAGGCCGTTCCAGCTCCTTGTAATCAATACTGCCGTTGCCATGTTGCACCAGCTTGACCCTTGCGGCTTCCTCCCGGGTGATTTGTCCAAGACCGGTAGCAACGATGGTGACCCGCATTTCTCCACTCATGTCCGGATCAATGACGGTGCCGACCACCACCGTAGCGTTCTCCGATGCGAACTGCTTGACGGTGCTGCCAACTTCATCGAATTCACCAATGGAGAGATCCATACCGGCGGTAATATTGACCAGGATGCCCCTGGCTCCCGACAGGTTGATATCCTCCAACAGGGGGCTGGATATGGCCGATTGTGCAGCAACTTGCGCACGGTCCTCTCCCTGTGCCTTGCCTGAGCCCATCATAGCCATACCCATTTCCGACATCACCGTGCGTACGTCTGCAAAATCAACATTAATCAGGCCCGGGCAAGTAATGAGTTGTGCGATGCCCTGGACTGCCCCGAGCAAGACATCATTCGCGGCACTAAAGGCATTTAGCAGGCTGACCTCTCGCCCGAGTACCGATAGCAGTTTCTCATTGGGTATGGTAATTAACGAATCGACAAACTGGCCCAGATCCTTTATGCCGTCGTCTGCAATCTGCGCCCGCTTTCTCCCTTCAAAGGCGAACGGCCGGGTCACGACGGCAACCGTCAGGATCCCCATCTCCTTGGCGACCTGGGCAACGATAGGGGTGGCGCCTGTACCCGTTCCACCACCCATACCGGCCGTGATGAAGACCATATCCGAGCCATCCAGCACATCCATAATGCGGTCCCTGTCTTCCAGGGCCGCCTGTCTGCCGACCTCCGGATCGGCTCCTGCACCCAGCCCTTTGGTCACATTGCAGCCTAATTGCAAAATGGTGCGGGCCGTTGAATTTTTCAGCGCCTGTGCGTCTGTGTTTGCACAGATAAAATCGACCCCGTCTATATTGGCCCCTAACATATGTTGTACGGCATTACCTCCACCGCCTCCAACACCGATGACCTTTATAATGGCTGTTGTATTTGTAGCATCGACTAGTTCAAACATCCCCTGGTCCTCCTATATATATGAAATTATCTACACCTTTGAGCCCGATAGACTCCTAGAAATTACCCTGAAACCAACTCTTCATGCGTTCCCACACACCCTTTATGCTTCCATCGAAGCGTACCCCCGCGGTGGCGTCCTGTTGCTGCCGCCGTCCAAACAACAATAAACCAACACCTGTCGAATAAATCGGGTTTTTTACAACATCGGACAGGCCACTGATAAATTGCGGCATGCCCACCCTGACCGGCATATGAAAGATTTCCTCCGCCAACTCAATTGCACCTTCCATCTTTGAGCTGCCACCCGTCAGCACGACACCCGCTGCGACCAGGTCTTCATAACCACTCCGCCTCAATTCGGCCTGTATCAGTGTAAAAAGCTCCTCATATCTGGGTTCCACGACTTCTGCCAGGGTCTGCCGCGCAAGCCTCCGCGCTGGCCTGTCTCCGACGCTTGGAACCTCGATTGTCTCTTCCGGATTGGGCAGTTGAGTGAGGGCGCAGGCATACCGGACCTTGATATCTTCGGCATGCTGTGTCGGTGTCCGCAAGGCGATGGCGATATCATTGGTGACCTGATCACCGGCTATCGGGATAACGGCGGTATGATGAATGGAGCCATCTATGAATACGGCAATATCAGTCGTACCGCCGCCAATATCGGCAAGGCAGACACCCAGATCCTTTTCGTCTTCCGTCAGCACCGAGTAACTGGAAGCAAGCTGCTCAAGAATGATATCGTCTACTTCCAACCCGCAACGCCGGACGCATTTCACGATATTTTGCGCAGAGCTGACTGAACTGGTGACCATATGCACTTTGGCCTCCAGGCGCACACCCGACATGCCAACAGGTTCTTTAATCCCTTCCTGACTATCAATGACGAATTCCTGAGGCAGGATATGCAGGATTTTCTGATCGGCGGGGATAGCTACCGCACGCGCCGCTTCAATGACTCTGTCGACATCCCCTATAGATACTTCATTGTCCCGAATTGCAACGATACCGTGTGAGTTGAGACTGCGTATGTGGCTGCCTGCAATCCCCGCGTAAATAGAATGTATCTCGCACCCTGCCATTAATTCAGCTTCTTCTATAGCCCTTTGTATGGTATGGACCGTCGATTCAATGTTCACGACAACACCCTTTTTCAGGCCGCGCGACTGGCTGGATCCGACACCGATAATTTCTATTTCACCGTCACTCGAAACCTCACCAACGATTGCAACAATCTTGGAAGTGCCTATGTCCAATCCGACAATTAAATTTTTGTCAGCTTTTCTAACCATGGTTATCTTGCCCCGATTCAAGCCTGAATGAGCGTTCTTGCCTCCAGCGAACAGCAAACCCGTTGGTATAACGCAAATCAACTATCTCAATCTGCTTTAATTTGTTTCCTAAAGCTGATGATGTGTATCTTGCAAACCGCTCCACTCTGTTTGAGACATTCTTTCTTCCAAGAATTACCGTTGGTCCGTCAACCAGTTTGAACGCCCATGCCCCCCGATCATTAAGAGTTAAACCGGCGATTTTCAAATTGCTTCGTTTCAAGGCACTCCGGATCTGCATGAACCGGTCAAGTAATAAAGAATAGGTATCTGCGGGACCTGTAAAAACCGGCAGGTTGACGGGAAAAGTCCGTTTGTCCGGAGAAAACAGCTCTGCATGCGAATTAATTAACCCCTGTTCGCCCCATCGCGCTATGGCGGTTTGTTCCATGACTTGTACACTCAAACTGTCGGGCCACACCCTGCGGACGGTCACCCGGTGGACCCATGGATTTTGGAACAGGACGTTTCGAATTGTTTCAACGTTAACATTAAAAAATCCACCTCTTACCACGCCGGTCACGATGGATTGCAATGCCTCGGGCGAGAGGTGCCGGAACTCGCCTTGAATACGCACATTCCTGACAGGCAGGGTTTCCGGATCCATCAATGTACGCACACCCCATACCAACAATGCAGACATAACGGAAATGAAAAACAAACCGGCGACGAGTCGTCCTGAACTGTAATGCTCCCGCCCGTCAATCTCCGGGAGATCTGCATCGTATTGCGCCATCAGAAACTGTGTATTCATGCAATCACCTTCCGTGATAACCCTGATTGCGCCATACTGGTCTCCAGTATCATCAACACGAGATCGTCAAATTCAATCCCGGCCTGTCTGGCAGCCATGGGCACCAGACTATGGCTGGTCATACCGGGAATAGTGTTGACTTCAATCATCCAGCTTGTGTCAGCCTGATCCAGTATTAAATCCACCCTTCCCCAGCCACTCGCATTAATAAGTTTAAAGGCCTGCAGCGCCTCCTCTCTAATGGCCTCTTCTCGTTCAGGCTTAAGACCGCAAGGACAGATGTATTGGGTCGTTTCCTCGATATATTTGGCCTGATAATCATAGAATTCCCGGGGGGTCTGTAACCGGATTAATGGCAGCACTTCATCATTTATAATTGAAGCGGTATATTCATCCCCTTCTATCCAGCGCTCCGCCATCACCCTCTGATCAAATCTCCTTGCATTAAACCAGGCCGTTTTCAAATCATCTTTGCTGGAAACTTTCGCCGCCCCGCAACTTGACCCTTCATGCACGGGTTTGATCATCAATGGCAAACCGATTTCATTGCACGCGCGTTGCAGGCACTCCTCCCCTTTTAACTCCATAAAGGCGGGTGTCTGCAATCCGTGTCGTTCCCAAATCCACTTGCTGCGGGATTTATCCATTGCCAAGGCGGAACCAAGAACGCCACTGCCTGTATAGGGCAGACCCATTACTTGCAACGCCCCCTGAACGACGCCATCCTCGCCACCGCGTCCGTGCAGTGCAATAAAGACACGATCGAAATCAGCCTGACTCAGTTTGCCGAAGACATCCTCATGGACATCCAGAGCATGGGCATCAATTCCCTTGCGGCAGAGTGCATCGCAAACGGCCATGCCGGTTTCAAGAGAGATATCCCGTTCCGCGGAAACACCTCCCATCAGCACCGCCACCTTGCCGTAGGCATGAATGTCTCCTTTAACGATTTCTGCACTGTCATTCATTCAGTCACTCACTTACATCCACACCGACGATATCTACTTCCGCTTCCAGTTTTATACCGAACTTATCAATAACCACTTGTTGCACATGCAGAATCAAATTTTCAATATCGGCAGCGGTCGCACTACCATCATTAATAATAAAATTGGCATGTTTGTCCGAGACACGTGCGTTACCTATGCGAGCCCCCTTTAACCCGCATTCATCAATAAGGCGCGCTGCATGATCATTTTTTGGGTTTCGAAATACGGAACCACAACTCCGCTCACCCATGGGCTGGGTCCTGGCACGCTGCGCCAGCAAATCACGAATGCGCCGATTTGCAGATTTATTATGATCGGACTGTAATTCAATCTGAGCGGAAATAAACCATTCCTCTTCAGACAATCCGACTGTGCGGTAACCGATCTCGAACTTGTCTCGCGATCTGACTAGCGTTTCACCGCTGTGATTTATTGTTTCAGCACACACGACCAGGTCCCAGGTTTCCCCGCTGAATGCTCCCGCGTTCATGGCCAGGGCGCCTCCGAATGTGCCGGGGACCCCTGCAAGAAATTCCGCACCGGTTAACCCTGAATTTGCTGCAAACCGGGCTACTTTTGCACATCTGGCTCCTGCCCCGATTTTAAGACTCCGATCACCGATTAATGTTATGTCATCCAGTACACCGGAAATAGCAATAACCGTCCCCCTGATACCCCCGTCACGAACGAGCATATTGCTGCCCAACCCAAGCCATGTGTACGTCTCGCCGCCTGCCTGCTGTGCAAGAAATGCCGACAGGTCATCCTGATCGGCCGGAATATAAAAAATGTCGGCCGGCCCTCCCACGCGCCATGATGTATGCCTTGACATCGGCTCATGGTATTTCAGAACACCACGTAACTGATTGTTTACAGTCTGTCTAATCATCGGATGATTATTCCGGTACTCTCCTGGTCTGTTTTCAAAATACAGCAACCTCAATGCACCTGTTCGCTAAATCGTGTAAGTAAATCAGTGCCGAGAGAACTAATATTTCCCGCACCCAGAATCAACAACACATCGCCATTCAATACGATGTCAGGCAGAATGGAATA
The DNA here is from genome assembly GCA_046757565.1 of Gammaproteobacteria bacterium. Lineage (GTDB taxonomy): Bacteria > Pseudomonadota > Gammaproteobacteria > Eutrophobiales > Eutrophobiaceae > JBHHYN01. The sequence goes on from JBHHYN010000005.1 coordinate 30,996, forward strand.
CAAGTCTTCCCGGTTTTCGAGATATATCGGTAGCACCTTTCCACGCAGGCCAGTCTCATGGCAAAGAGAAGAAGAATCGATACCTGCGATGGCCTGCTCGCCGGCCGGATAGATATCAAGGAGAAATAACACATCGATTTCAGACAATACCCGGCAAAACTCATCGAACAGATCTCTGGTACGCGTGTAACGGTGCGGCTGAAAAACAACAATGAGGCGATGCCCCGGCCAACCTGAATGAATTGCGGATAAAATGGCCGCGATCTCAGTCGGATGATGGGCATAATCGTCTATTAACAAAAGCTCCTTATCACAGATATCGATTTTCCCAAGAATATCGCATCGCCTGCCTATTCCCTGAAAATTCGACAGCGCCTTGCCAATGGCTTCCTTTTCCACGCCGAGTTCCGTCGCTATGGCTATGGCGGCCAGTGAATTAAGAACGTTATAATTGCCGGGCAAATTAAGTTTTACTTGCAACCACTCTTCGTCTCCCCGCCGGGATACGGTGAAGAAGATTTGGGATTGTTCCTGCCTGATTATTCTGGCACTGAAATCCGCATCATATTCAATCCCATAGGTTATAGATGGTTTCGTAATACCAGGAATTATTTCCCTGTTCCCCGCATCATCTACACACACAACAGCAAGACCGTAAAAGGGAAGTCTGTTCATAAACTCTGCAAAATTATCCTGCAGGCAATGATAATCGCCACCATAGGCATCCAGATGATCGGCATCGATATTGGTCAAAACAGCCATCACCGGCTGGAGATGGAGAAACGAAGCGTCGCTTTCATCCGCTTCGGCGACCAGGTACTTACCACTACCAAGCCTGGCATTAGAACCGGCACTATTGAGAAGACCACCTATTACGTAAGTCGGGTCCAGCCCGCCCTCGGCAAGCAGGCTTGCAACAAGACTGGTTGTGGTGGTTTTACCATGTGTCCCCGCGATGGCGATTCCCTGGCGAAAACGCATGAGTTCGGCCAGCATTTCCGCCCTGGGAACGACGGGGATACGTTGCGCGTGTGCTGCGACAAGTTCTGGATTGCCTTCATAGACTGCACTCGATACCACAACGACATCACTGCCATTGATATACGACGCATCGTGTCCCTTGACGACCTTGACGCCCAACGATTGTAAATGCCGGGTAACCCGGTTTTCATTCAAATCCGAACCCGACACCTCATATCCAAGGTTGTGCAGGACCTCGGCGATACCGTTCATCCCCGCACCACCTATGCCTACAAAATGGATATTCCTTACCCTTCCCATGGCATGTCTATTCAATTCAGACATTAATGGCCTCCATACATAAGTTCCCGACCTCACGGGTTGCATGCGGCAAAGCGACTTTTCTCGCCCGTTGCGCCATCTCCAGAAGTCGCTTCCGGGCCCTGGAAAATTCACATAATAATAATGCCAGACGTTTCTCCTCCAACTCGGGTTCCGGGATAAGCACCGCACACCCTTTATCGCTGAGGCGCCGTGCATTCGCTGTTTGATGATCATCGGCGGCATATGAGTAGGGGATCAGGATTGAAGCGACACCCACCACGCATAATTCGGCAATCGTCAAGGCACCGGCACGGCACAAAACGAGGTCCGCCCACCCGTATGCTTCGCCCATATCGTCAATATAGGGATCGATGCGAATCTGATGTCCTTGTAATAGCGGGTCATAACTGGCTTTGGTTTTGATGAAATGCCGACTGCCGGTCTGATGCCACACCTGTATATTCATATCCTCTTGCAAATATGAGAACGCGGCGGGTACTTTTTCATTCAATATCCTGGCCCCTTGACTGCCCCCAAGCACCAACAAGCGCATACTGTCATGCTTCCGTCCAGACAGCCGTTGTTCCGGCCCCGGTAACAAGTTGAGTTCACTGCGCACCGGGTTTCCCGTAGTCCGGATCCGCGCACCGGTTTTGAAGGTTCCAGGGAACCCTTGCATGACTATTTTTGCCATGGGGGCAAGCAGCCGGTTTGTCAGTCCCGCAATGGAGTTCTGTTCATGGATATACAGAGGAATCCGAAGTATCCAGGCGGCAACTCCACCCGGGCCGCTTACAAACCCACCCATACCCAGCACGATCCCGGGTCTGGTGCGAAGCAGGATATGCGTTGCCTGAATAATGGCCATCAGTAACATGAAAGGGGCAGACAACCACCTGAGAATGCCCTTGCCGCGAAGGCCGCTTATCCTGATAGTAAATAAACCGTATCCTTTCTCCGGCGCAACACGCGCCTCTAATCCGGTTGCTGTCCCCAGCCAAAGGACAGGGACCCCCTTCCCGCGCAGGTACTCCGCAACAGCCAGCGCCGGATACACATGGCCCCCTGTTCCACCCGCCATAATTAAAACCGGTTTATGTGGCATAGTTCTTTATCACCCTGGGGGTCTCTTCCTTCCTTGACAGATGATTTTCGAATTCGATTCGGACCAACATTGCAATCAATACACAGCTACTCACCATACTATTACCACCATAGCTCATCAGGGGAAGTGTGAGTCCCTTGGTAGGCAGGATCCCCATATTGACCCCGATATTTACAAACGCCTGCATACCGATCACCAGCCCAATCCCGTAGGCCATATAGGCTGCAAATTGTTTTCCAAGATACTCCGCAATCTGGGCTATGACAAAAGCGCGCCAGATAATGAAAAAGAACAGAAGTATTACCAGGATACTGCCAAAAATACCAAGTTCCTCAGCCAGCACTGCAAATACAAAATCCGTATGTGCCTCCGGAAGATAAAACAGTTTTTGCACACTGCTGCCCAGACCCACTCCAAACCAATCCCCCCGGCCAAATGCGATAAGGGCCTGGGTCAATTGAAAACCACTGTTAAAGGGATCCTGCCAGGGATCAAGAAAACTGGTAAGCCGTTGCATGCGATATGGGGAAACCACGGCCAGGCTCCCAAGCGCTATACAAGCAGTCAACACCCAGGCAAAAAACCTGCCGAGGGGTACTCCCCCCATAAATAACATGCCCAAGGCCGTTGCGAACAAGACAACCGCCGTGCCATAGTCAGGTTCCAGCAATAACAGGGCGGCAATCAGCGTAACGACGCCAACAGGTGTTATAAAACCGGCGAAACTGCTCTTCACTTTTTCACCATGGCGAACCATATAACCGGCAAGGTAGGTAATAATGAAGATCTTCAAGGGTTCCGAAGCTTGCAAGCTTACCGGTCCGAAATTAATCCAGCGCAAGCTTCCGTTCACCTCATTGCCCATCCCAGGAACCAGGACAAGAATTAAAAGGAATGTCCCTAAAAGCAGTAAATAAATGCTGATCCGCTCCCAGAAGATAAGCGGTATCCAGATAATTACGCATGCAAAAACAAGTCCCAGCACAACTGCTATCGCCTGCCGCCAGAAAAAGTGAAGCGGTTCGCCATAAAGGCGGTCGGCGATGGTTATGGACGATGAAGCAACGATTATCAATCCAAAAAAGATTATGAAGAGGACAGTACTGATTAACCAGAAATCATAGTGTGGAGCCTGTTTGCCCGTTCGTAAGGCCTGCGCTTGCTTGATGATCCGTTGACGTGACATGACAGTTAGCTGCGCTCCAGCTCACCGACAGCCCGGATGAATGCATCACCACGCGCCCGGTAATCGATAAACATGTCAAAACTGGCGCATGCCGGCGATAGCAGAACAGCATCGCCGGCCTGAGCCAGATCCGCCGCGGCGAATACCGCTGCATCCAAAGCCGTAGCAAAATATACCGGAACGACATCTTTAAAGGCCTGTGCAAGCAGATTTGCATCACGGCCGATGAGGATGACCGCCCGGACTCTGTCCCTGGCAACATCCGCCAGTCTGGTAAAATCCGCACCCTTCCCTATTCCGCCGGCAATAAGAATCAAATCATGCTGCCCTGACAGACTTCCGATGGCTGCACAGCTCGCACCGACATTTGTCCCCTTGGAATCATCATACCAGTCCACCCCTTTAATGTTGGCAATCCACCGACAGCGATGGGGCAATCCGGGAAATCTTTTCAGTACATCCAGCATTTTCTCCATTGGTAAACCAATGATGCTTCCCAATGCCAGTGCGGCAAGGCAGTTGGAAATATTATGATCGCCCTGAACAGGTAAATCGGAAACGGCCATCAAGCCGGTTTCACCGTAGACAAGCATGCGCTCTCCATTCACATCATGGACGCTGAATATTCCTGCTCCGGATTCAGTGACGCTATAACAAACCGAGTCCCGGCCTCTCCTGTCGATAGCGATTGTGATCTCATCATCAAGATTGATCACCATCGTCCCGTCGCCGGCATATATCTTCGTCTTTGCAAGGGAGTAATCACGGATGCCACTGTAACGATCCATATGGTCCTCCGTAATATTGAGAACAACAGCCGCAACAGCATTCAGTGAACAGACTGTCTCCAGCTGGAAACTGGAAAGTTCCAATACGTAGAAATCAGGTGTTTCACTCCGGATCAGATCCAGCACCGGCGTGCCTATGTTGCCTCCCAGTGCGGCGTGTTTGCCTGAAGCGTTTATCATCTCATACAGGAGGCTCGCCACAGTGCTCTTGCCGTTGGAACCGGTGATGGCAATGATTGGCGTGCTGACATGCCGGCAAAACAATTCCACATCACCCGTAACCTGCACGCCTTGTTCAATAGCGGTCTCAATGGCGGGGTCGGACAGAGCGACACCCGGACTCACTATTAACCGGTGGGCGGCGCATAACATATGTTTATCAAACGTTCCAAGATAAACGGGCACATCCGGATATATGCTTTGCAAGCTTTCGAGTTCAGTAGGTTTGCTTCGGTTATCAGCAACAGCAAATGACTCGCCCTTTGCAGACAGGTATCTGACACAGGACATACCCGTTGTACCGAGACCGATAATGACCGTATCGAATTGTTCTTTTTTCCTCACCATAGATTGACTGTTTACAAATACACTATTCATTGCCGGAACATCAGCGAATTTTCAGACTGGCCAGTCCAACCAGGACCAGAATGAAGGTAATTATCCAGAAACGGACTATGACCCGGGGTTCCGGCCATCCCTTTAATTCATAATGATGATGTAATGGCGCCATATGAAAGATCCGTTTGCCTGTAAGCTTATAGGAACTCACCTGTAATATGACTGACACCGTTTCCATCACGAACACACCACCCATAATGAACAACACCAGTTCCTGTCTGACGACTACGGCCACCACGCCCAGGGCGGCCCCCAGAGCCAGCGCACCGATATCTCCCATAAATACCTGCGCGGGATAGGTGTTAAACCACAGGAAACCAAGGCCCGATCCGACAATCGCGCCACAGAAAATAGAGACCTCGCCAACCCCGGCGATATATGGAATACCGAGGTATTTCGCGAAATTTACATGACCCGTCATATAGGCAAATATCGCCAGTGCACCGGCAACCATTACCGTTGGCAAGATAGCCAAACCATCCAGACCATCGGTCAGATTGACCGCATTGCTTGAACCCACAATGACAAAGTAACTCAGTACGATGAAGGCCAGACCCAGGTTAAGGTTGACCGACTTGATAAAAGGCAGGATCAACTGGGTTTCATTCGCCGTCTTTGCAGTCATGAATAAAAAAATCGCTGCACTCAAACCTGCGACCGATTGCCAGAAATACTTCCATTTAGGGGAAAGGCCGGTTGGGTCACGCCGGACAATCTTCCTGTAATCGTCAGCCCAGCCAATAACCCCGAATGCCAGGGTCACCAGAAATACTACCCAGATAAAGCGGTTACTGAGATCCGCCCAACACAGGGTACTGAAGGCAATGGAGATCAGTATCAATAATCCGCCCATAGTAGGCGTGCCGGCTTTTCCCAGGTGCGATTCCGGACCATCGTCGCGTACCGTCTGCCCAATCTGGTATTTATTCAGCGATCGGATCAACACCGGTCCCACAAGCAATGAGATAAAAAGTGAGGTCAATGCACCCAGAATAGTGCGCATGGTGATGTACTGAAAGACATTGAATCCTGAATAAAATTGCGCCAGGTATTCTGTCAACCAGAGCAGCATGTCAGCACTCCTCCGTCAACGCAGTCACGATGTTCTCCATGGCCATTGCTCTTGAACCCTTCACCAATACTGTGACGCTCTCATCCATAGTTGCGCGTAAACACTCTATTAACGCATCTTCATCGGAAAAGTGTCTGGCCCCGTTACCGAAACCCTCTACGGCATGTTTGCTGAGTTGTCCCAATGCATAAAGTCTTTCGACACCACTGGCCCGGGCTACCTCACCGGCATGCCGATGTAATGACGGCGCTGATACTCCCAACTCACCCATGTCTCCCAGTACCAGCCAACGTCTGCCTGAATGACTGCTGAGGACTTTCAGCGCCGCTTCGAGTGATGCCGGGTTCGCATTATAGGTATCATCGTAGACAGATGATTGATTAAAACCTTTCATGAACCGAAGCCGCCCCTTGAAAGGCTGTAGCATCTCCAGCCCTGTCTTGATTAAGTCAAGCGGTATATCGATAGCTGTACAGCATGCGGCCGCGGCAAGGGCATTATAAATATTATGTTGTCCGGGTAACGAAAGTTGCACATCAATTTCACCCGCCGGTGAATGCAGCCGAAAACGCTCTTTGACGGTACTTTTATCAAAATGAATTTGATCGGCGCAGACATCCGCATCATGTTCGATCCCAAAACTGATTTGCCTGTAAGGGGTGGCCTTACGCATCCATATGGCAGCATAACTATCATCAGCATTGACGATGGCAATTCCATCAGCCGCCAGACCCTGAAAAATTTCAGCCTTCGCCAGGGCAACACCCTCGACCGAGCCAAAACCCTCCAGGTGTGCTGCTGCACATTGGGTAATGAGTGCCACAGTGGGGTTTGTCATATTGCTGAGGCAGGCAATTTCACCCTTGTGATTAGCGCCCATTTCAATAACCGCATACCGATGTTCATGGCCCAAACCGAACAGGGTCAGCGGCACACCGATATCATTATTGAGGTTACCCCGTGTTGACAATACTGGCGCCTGCCGGATCAGGATGGAAGAAAGCATCTCCTTTACTGTTGTCTTACCGTTACTCCCGGTCACGGCTACCAACGGAATATCGAAATGTTGCCGCCACAGTCCGGCGATTCGGCCCATTGCTTTGCGCGAATTATCAACAATCACCAGCGGCAACGAGACATGGTCCAGCGTTCTTTCCACCAATGCGGCACATGCCCCTCTCGCGCTTGCCTGGGTAACAAATTCATGACCATCAAAACGGGCTCCATGCAAGGCGATAAACATCTCTCCAGGCTTCACGGAGCGGCTGTCCGTATTACACCCTGTGAACCAGGCATCTTCCCCCACGAGTGTTGCCTCCAACGAATCCGCAAGCTCTGTGAGTGGCATGTTTATCACGGTTTTCTCTCCAGAAGATTACGCACCAACTGCCTGTCACTGAATGGATAACGTCTGGCTGATATCTCCTGGTAGGTTTCATGCCCTTTCCCGGCAATCAAGACAATATCGTTCGCTGCAGCCGATCGAATTGCCGCGGAGATGGCCCTGGTACGATCGGATTCAACCAGAACCGCTTCATCCCGGTTAATCCCGGCGATAATATCCTGAATAATCGCCTTCGGATCTTCTCCTCTTGGGTTATCATTAGTCAGCACAATTTGATCGGCATATTGCTCTGCAAGTCTCCCCATGTGTGGCCGTTTACCCTTGTCTCTTTCACCCCCACAGCCAAATACGCAGACAAGACGGCCTTGACACTGTACGCGCAAACCTGACAAAACATTCTCAAGTGCGTCCGGTGTATGCGCATAATCAACGATGACCAGGGGATCCCCTTTCCCGCCAAAATTCTCCATACGCCCGGGCACACAGGAGACACGGGATAACCGCTCCAACGCCTCAGGGAAAGGGACATCCAACAGGCACAGTGCGGACAGGCAGGCAAGTAAATTATAGGCATTAAAACGGCCACCCACCCGGCAACACAACCGTCCACGGCCCCAGGGAGTGTTGATATCCAGATCCGTAACATCGGAACATTCATTATGGATAACAGCTGTAACAGAAGACCGTAGTCCGGTCATATCGGCTGGAAACTCGTCGACCAAACCATATCCAATGACCGGCAAACTATCACTCAATTCTTCCAGTAGTGTCCTGCCATATTCATCATCACTGTTAATTACCGCAAACTTCAGACCCCTGGAAAGAAACAGTTGCTTCTTTGCCTGTGCATAGGTATCCATGTCACCATGGTAATCGAGGTGTTCATGACTCAGATTGGTGAAGATAGCAATACCAAAACGCAAACCACTGACACGTCCCTGGTCAAGACCGTGTGATGAAACCTCCACCATAGCAGTATTGATACCCTGATCACGCATCTGTGATAAGGTACTCTGCAGGGTGATCGGATCCGGAGTAGTATTTCTTGCTGGATGAAGCCGCTCGAACGGACCATAACCCAGTGTGCCAATCAATCCGGTTGTTTTATCTTTATAACCTGCCAGCGCCTGTGCAAGAAAATGAGAGACTGATGTTTTACCGTTCGTCCCGGTTATACCGATGACATCAAGATCTTCAGCCGGCTGGCCATAAAATCGCGCAGCAATAATGCCTGCCCTGTGCCGGAGATCGTTGACGGGAATGACCGGCACATCCAGTCCCTGATCGTCACACGCAAGTTCAGCCTCAATGGCAATGGCGGCGGCTCCTGCTTTCACTGCGTCATGCGTATACTCGGCACCACAGGTATTGGTACCATGACATGCAAGAAAGAGATCTCCCTGACTTGTCTTGCGACTGTCTATACTTATCCCTGTAATTTCCCGGTTGGTATCCATGGGATATTCAGTCAACCCGGCGAGCAGGTTGTTTAATAATAATCCACGTGTCGATTCGTGTAGCGCCATCATCACTTGAGATTCCAGGGTAAAGGATCGCTGTTATGCGCCATTATTATCTGTCCGTTGGTAGAAGACAGATCATCCGGAGGGACATTCAATATCCGCAATGCTCCTTTCATGACCCTTGAAAATACCGGGGCTGCAACCTGACCTCCATAGTATTCACTGCCTTGTGGTTCGTCTATGATCACTACAAGCACCAATCTTGGGTCGCTTGCCGGTGCCATACCTGAAAACAGAGACATGTAACGATCTTCCGCATAACCTCCGATAGAAGATTTGTGCACAGTGCCCGTTTTACCGGCCACCCGGTAACCCTTTACCGCGGCACGCTGTCCCGTACCCCCTCGCATCACTACGGCCTCTATCATGTCCTTAACCTGCCTTGCAATTACGGCCGGAATGATCCGTTTCGCCTGTAGTGGTTTATCAACTTTCAAAAAGGATACCGGTCTTGACAAACCTTCAGCGGCAATAATCGAGTAAGCATGCGCCAACTGCAACGCCGTGACGGAGACACCATAACCAAAGGCAATCGTTGCCAGTTCCAGTTCGGACCAATTGCGATAATTGTTCAGGATACCCGCTGATTCTCCTGGAAATCCGCTGCCTGTATCCCGGCCAAACCCGATATTCGAAAACATCTCCCAGATTTTACGTGGACCCAGCGATAACGCTATCTTGCCTGCCCCGACATTACTTGATTTCCTGATGACGGTGGAGACATCAATATCACCGTAATTCCTCGCATCTCTAATAGCATGTCCATTCACCTTGAAATAACCAGGTTGTGTATCAATCCTTGTGCCGGGTTGATACATCCCTGATAGCAATGCGGCTGCAATGGTAAACGGTTTCATGGTAGAACCTGGCTCAAATACGTCCGTCACGATGCGGTTCCGGTATACATTACTTTTCATACCGCTACGATTATTCGGGTTATAGGATGGCTGCCCGACCAGCGCCATGACCTCTCCAGTTTTGGCATCCAACATAACCAGCATACCGCCATGGGCATTGTGGTCGGTAACGGCTGTCTTAAGCTCGCGGTAAGCGAGATATTGAACACGCTGGTCAATGCTTAATGTCAACTGCTTGCCGGGATCGCTTGAATGAATACTCTCGACATCCTGGACGATATGTCCGAGCCTGTCCTTCAGCACTCTTTTCGAACCCGGAGATCCTCGTAACCAGTGGTCATAGGCAAGCTCCATGCCTTCCTGCCCGACATCGTCAACATTGGTAAAACCGATGATATGCGCAGTGACCTCTCCGGCCGGATAATAACGTTTATATTCCTGCTGTAAATGTACTCCAGGGATGGAAAGAGATTGAATGGCGCGCGCCTGATCAGGCGTTACATGCCTTTTCAGATAAACAAACTCTCTGCCGATACGATCCTCGAGCTGCTTTTTCAATGATTGGACTTCCATGCCAAGCGCAGCAGCAAGAACCTGCAAACCATGTCCTTCTGTTAATACCTTGTGAGGGACCGCCCACACGGATTTTACCGGCGTACTAATGGCCAGTGGTTCGTTGTTTCGATCAACTATTGCGCCCCTGTGTGCATGCACTGTGACTACGCGCAGCGAGCGGGCATCTCCGTGATTACGCAGAAAGTCATTTCTAAGAAGCTGCAATTCCATAGCGCGCCAAAGCAACAGTGCCATCACTGCCATAAAACCGGTAAGTAACAACCAGCGTCTGGCCGTAAACACAGTTATGCTTTCTTGATTAGTCATTCCACTAATAAAACCAATGACTTCATTTCGGGCTCAATCATGCCCAGTTTCTTGCGGGCCAGGCTTTCTATCCGGTCATCTGTCGCCCAGGTACTCTGTTCCAGTTGTAATCTGCCCCATTCTTCATTAAGCTGATCTCTTGTCTGCTCAAGATCCCGGATCTCTACAAAGAGTTTCCGCGCCTGATGCTGCACCAGGACGATCTCCAGAGCGGACATGAATACAGCTACCCCCAGAAGCAATGTGACAAGGATTTTCATGCAGCAATTTTCTCAGCAATCCTGAGTACGGCGCTACGCGCCCGGGGGTTTCGTTCTATCTCTTCCTTTGATGGCTTTATCGCTTTTCCGATAATCCTGAGATCCGGCATGAGTTCATCGACAGTAACAGGCAAATCCGGCGGGTAGCGATCTCCCAGCGCACCCTCCTGCATAAACCTCTTTACTATCCTGTCTTCAAGGGAATGGAAACTGATGACGAGTAATCTCCCTCCCGGGCGTAGTACGTCTTTAACCTGTTTCAATACCGTTCGTAACTCTTCGATTTCATTATTGATATATATACGAATGGCCTGAAAGGACCGGGTTGCCGGGTCTTTTTTGCGTTCACGGGAAGGTACGGCCCCGGCAATAATCCTTGCCAATCGGGCAGTCCGGGTGAGTGGGGATTCTGCTCTGGCCTTTACGATTGCTGCGGCGATGCGGCGCGAATACCGCTCTTCTCCATACATACGTAACACCCCGGCAATCTCCCTTTGTCCAGCCTGATTGATCCATTCGGCTGCACTCATACCGGAATCCGGATCCATCCTCATATCCAGATCCCCGTCCCGCAGGAAACTGAAACCATGCTCGGGATCATCAAGTTGCGGTGACGATACCCCGAGATCAAACACCACACCATCAACCCCGGCCAACATCCCCAACTTTCCCACTTCATTCACCAGAGCGGTATATGTCCCCCGCACGCAAGTAACACGCCGGTCAGAGGCAAACCGGTTTTGCGCCGAAATAATTGCCTCAGGATCTTTATCGAAAACAAGCAAGCGGCCGTGGCTGCCAAGTGACTCCAAGATCGCTTTACTATGACCACCACGCCCGAATGTGCAATCAACATAGAATCCATCCGGTCGGAGTTTCAGACCATTTAACACTTCATCCAACAGTACAGGTGTATGCCCGTATTCATTTAACGTCATCAAACAAAGAACTTAAATATAAGCACTGTGCTAAAGAGATAATGTTTTCAAGGACTCGGATGGCTCTCCGCCATCATCATCCAATTGTGATAACCACTGATCCCGTTGTTCTTCCCAGGTCGCCTGGTTCCAGACCTCAAATTTATTACCCTGCCCGAAAATGACCGCCTGTTTGTGCAGATACGCATAATCACGTAACTCTTGAGGGATTAAAATCCTGCCCTGTGCATCCATTTGACAATCATTGGCGTAACCGCGCATCATTTGCTTGGCCCGGCGGCCTCGTTTATCGAAATCAGAAAGTGCAGCCAGCTTGGATTCAATCAGTTCCCAGTCAATCAGCGGATAGAGCCAAAGCGCCCGATCCAGAGGATTGAGTGTTTGCACAATATTACCCTCGGAGGCAGTCAGCAGCCGTTGCCGGAAACGGCTTGGGATAGTCATACGTCCCTTACTGTCTATGCTGACTGTGCTAAATCCCCGAAACACGTAAAACCCCCAATTTTATTAATATTTACCACATTTACCCACTTTTCCCCACCGTAAGAACTATAGGTAGTTGTGATCCATTGTGTCAAGCAAATATTGCGATCTTCTGACGGAAATCTGTCTTATTTAACAGATACTTATGTAGGATCAGCGGTTAAAAACGATGAAAATTGGGGAGTTTTGAGATATAAGTCTTTTTATATCATAATGTTGAAAAACATAGTTAATGTAAAACTATAATAACAGGCTGAGGACTGTTGCAATTGAGTAGCATAGATGATGGGAGCCGGCCTGTAAGCCGGGTTCTGTCGTGGATAATCATTCATCTGGGAGATACGTCACCGTATCTCTCATGCGACCTACCCGGATCCGGTGCGGGCCACACCAATGGACCCCTATTTGGTCTTGCTCCGGGTGGGGTTTACCCTGCCACCAGTGTTACCACCGGCGCGGTGTGCTCTTACCACACCATTTCACCCTTACCCCCCCACTAACCCTTCCCGTTTTGATGATAATTCATAGATCACACTCTCGAATTACCAAGGCCAAACCTCAAACGGGATGGGTTAGTGGGGGGGCGGTATATTTTCTGTGGCACTTTCCGTCGGCTCACGCCGCCCAGACGCTATCTGGCACCCTGCCCCGTGGAGCCCGGACTTTCCTCTCCCGAAAATGGGGTCGGAGTCAGTTTCACGCTCAGGCTTACAGGGAAATTGACTCCGGCCCCATTTTCAACAGCGATTATCCGGCCGACTCCCATCTCTAAGTAAAATGCAAAAAATGGAAAGAAACAAGTAAAATTTATGCAAGCCTTGATTAATTCATCCCTGAATAATCAGGGTTTCCTTATGTTTCATCTCGTAAGGTTAAGGCAATTTTGTAAAGGTCATTTTTCCTGGCGCCGCTGAAATCCGCTGCAATGGCCACGGCCTCTTTTACGGGCAGTGAATGCCCCAATAAAAGACGAAGCAGACGGACAGATTGCAGCGCCTCCGGTGTCTCAACCGCTGCCCCATGTATTACTATGACAAATTCCCCTTTTTGAGGAATTTCATTCCCGGCCAGTTTTGCTGACAAATTCGCTAACGTATCTTTATGAATAGACTCATATTTTTTTGTCAACTCGCGGGCCAAGGTGGCAACCCTCCCGGCCCCAAAAGCGTCAACCGCATCGTTGAAAAAATAAAGAATCCGCTGCGGCGCCTCATAGAAGATCATCGTTCTGATTTCTGTGGTGCAGTTTGCCAGATATTTTTTCCTTGCCATCGGTTTCTCCGGTGCAAAGCCCTCAAATACAAATCTGTCCGTCGGTAGTCCGGCAACTGACAGGGCGCTGACCAGCGCACTTGGCCCTGGTATGGGGACGATCCGAATCCCCTGCTCCTGTCCCGTCTTGACAAGTTGATAGCCCGGATCGCAAATTAACGGCGTCCCGGCATCGGATATCAGGGCAAGGTTTTCCCCCTTTATCAGCCGTTCGAGTAAAACCGGTGACGATTTACGCTCATTAAAATCATGATATGACTTCATAGGCGTCACAATACCGAGGTGATTCAACAGTTTTCTGCTACGGCGTGTATCCTCCGCCAGGATTAGATCGACTTCGTCAAGGATACGACAGGCCCTGCTGCTAATATCGTCGAGATTTCCTATAGGAGTTGCCACCACATACAATATCCCCGTTTTATTTGACACATCAAACTCCGCTTGGTTAGTCTGGCCCGATGGACCACATCAGCAATCAAATTAACCCTGTACGAATATTTTGCAATTTTTTAGTTGCCCTGTTCATTATCCAGGGCTGCGCCTCGCAGGGTGGAAAACCCGCTATCACATCCATTGACCTGGAAAACCAGGCAGCACAAATGCTGGCAGAGAGAGATTATCTGCATGCCGGAGAACAGTACTTACACCTTGCCCAATTGTATCCGAAAAAAACCGTCTTCTACCAATTCCAAGCCGCCGCTGCCTATATCGAAGCCGGTGATGCCGATACAGCCATTACACTAATAAGTGCTACCGATAACAAATCCCTGAACAAAACGGAGATTTTTCAAAAAACCGTTCTATTGGCCGAAATCGCCCTCGCAAAGAACGATCAGGGCAGGGCGCTGTTACTGTTAAGTGAAACACCTCCGGCTGAAGCACCGGATAGGCTGCTTGCCTCATATCTTCGATCCAGGGCCCGCGCCTATGAACTGCAAAACAATCTGATTGATGCGGCGCGAGAACGTATTGCCCTTGCGGGCTATCTGCATGACCCCCCCAACAAACAGGCTAACTATAACCATATATGGTCCGATCTTAATCAGATCAGCCTGCCGCTACTGAAGCAGTTCCGGACAACCGCATCTCATGAGCTGGCCAGCTGGGTAGAGTTGGCAATTATCAAACAGTCATCGCTGTTCAATCATGATTTATTAGAGCAGGAGTTGACAATCTGGACCCGGCATTATCCGGACCACCCTGCTATTCCCGTCATTACACAGAACATTCTGCTATTGGGTAAGCAGTATGATATCCATCCCCGGCACATCGCCCTGTGTTTACCTGCAAACGGCCCCTATAAAAAGGTCTCGCAGGCTATCCGGGACGGTTTTCTTTCTGCCTGGTATGCTTCTAAAGAGTTCAAGCCAACCATCAGTATCTACAACGCCAATGCCCTGAATATCCTTGATGTCTATCAAACAGCGGTTACAGACGGGGCGGATTTTATTGTAGGGCCACTTGAGAAACAGGCAATCGCCAGGTTGCTGGATTCAGGCAGCGTGACAACCAGAACACTTGCGCTCAATCGCTATGATCATCCAGGAGAGGAATATAGCTCACAGACACCACAAACGCCGGTCCCGGCCCTGATCCAGTTCGGCCTGTCGCCGGAAGACGAGGCCCGGCAAGCCGCTGAACAGGCTGCAGCCGATGGTCACATAAGGGCGCTGGTGATCACACCGGATAATGACTGGGGACAAAGGCTCAGCACCGCATTCCGTAATCAATGGCAGGGCGCCGGAGGCAAGATTATTGAACAGGTCAACTATAGACCGGGAACAAAGGACTATGCCACACCAGTCAAGATGTTACTTAATATCGACACTAGCGAATATCGGGCAAAGCTGCTTCGCCAAAGGCTTAACAGAAGGTTGAAAAGCGAACCCCGTCTACGCCGGGATGCGGACATGATTTTTATGGGGGCAATCCCTGTCGCCGCACGCCAGATCGTCCCCCAATTCCGCTTCTATCAGGCCGATAATATTCCAGTCTATTCAACATCCTATATTTTTACCGGGCATACCGATCCCCAATTAGACAATGATATGAACGGAGTATTGTTTACTGACATTCCCTGGCTACTGGAACCGGCCCAGGAAGAATCAACAATACAGCAATCTATTAACAGAAACTGGTCAGCTGATAGTTCAGGTTACAGGCGCCTCTATGCCCTGGGAGTTGACGCTTACCGGATCATCCCGCATATTGGCCGTTTGGCGCTGCAAAGAAATGCTACTTATCAAGGTGAAACAGGCGATCTAACCATGACGGGAGATGGCATTATTCAAAGAAAACTGTTGTGGGCGAAATTCATCCGTGGCAAACCACAAATCCTGGACAGGGAAACCGGGTATTGACCACCAGGTTTAAATCACAACTGAGAGGGCATCTGGCAGAGGAAAAGGCCCTCTCTTATCTAAGTAGCAAGGGTTTAAAACTCCTCGAACGGAATTACCGGACCCGGCGAGGTGAAATTGACATCATTATGCAGGATAAAGACACGACTGTTTTTATTGAAGTCCGAGCCAGAACGCATAATGATATTGTAGAGGCCCTGGAAACGATCGATCGGCGCAAATGTACACGCATTATCCATGCGAGCCGGCACTACCTGCAAAAATATCAACGCACCAACAAGGATATCTGTCGATTTGATGTGGTTATACTCACCGGCCCTCTGGAATCGGCCAAAATCGAGTGGATAAAAAACGCTTTTGAGGCATAATTCACAATCATTGCTATTTAATGAAGTGCTCCGTCATGGACCCTGTACAACGCGTTAAAGATAATTTTAATGAGAGTATTCAATTAAAATCCGAAGCTTGTGAACAGCTTGCCCCGAAAATCGTTGTTGCCTCAGAAATGATAACAAATAGCCTGCTAGACGAGAAAAAAATTTTAACCTGTGGGAATGGTGGCTCTGCCGCTGATGCACAGCATTTCTCATCCGAGATGCTCAATCGTTTTGAAATGGAACGCCCGGGTTTGCCTGCAATCGCGTTATCGACGGACTCTTCTACCATGACATCGATAGCGAATGATTACCAATATGCCGAAATTTTTGCCAAACAGATCCGGGCACTGGGCCAGGCAGGGGATATACTGCTTGCTATCAGTACCAGTGGGGAATCGCATAACATACTCCACGCAATCGATGCCGCTCATGACAGGCAAATGCACATTGTTGCATTGACCGGTAGAGAAGGGGGACAACTCGCTGATTTGGTGCAGGGGCCCGATATTGAGATTCGTGTTTCAAGCTGGTCAACAGCAAGGATTCAAGAGGTGCATATTATGATCATTCATTGCATATGCGACCTGATCGATCAACATCTACTTGGGTATGAGGATTAATGTCACATGTCTAGAAAATATTTTCGCGTCTACTCGATACTTGGCGTATTACTGGTACTTCAGGCCTGTGCGGCAGCAGTGGTAACAGGAGGTGCGGCATCCACTGCCTCCGTAGCAAATGACAGGCGTACAGCGGGAACGGTTATTGAAGATCAGGCCATTGAATTAAAAGCCGGTCAGGCGTTTCATAACGACAAGGATATTTTTAAACAGGCCCATTGGAATGTCACCAGTTATAATACGATCGTACTGGTGACCGGCGAGGCCCCTGATGAAGAATTGCGCCAGCGCATGATTGATATCGTCCGCAATATCCCCAAGGTGACACATGTTTATAATGAAATTACCATTGCCGCGCCCAGTTCACTCATGTCCCGCAGCAGTGACACGCTTATCACAGCAAAGGTAAAATCGAAACTTCTGTCTAATGAAAATACAGAAGGATTACGCATAAAAGTCGTAACGGAAAATGGGACTGTCTACTTAATGGGAATATTGTATAAAAAGGAAGCTGAACTGGCTACGGATATCACCCGAAAAACCGGTGGAGTACAGAAAGTCGTGAAACTTTTTCAATACCTGGATTAACCTGCATATTGCCTGAGTTGTCGTTCATAAATCCTGACATCTTCGGGGCCAAAACAACAGGCATAGATTTCCTTCATCTCCCCTTCGAAATCCTGCATAACGGAGAGTGCAATCCCGGCGGCCGCTTCTTTTGGATAACCGTACACACCTGTGCTGATCCCAGGAAAGGCAATCGATTCAATTTCATTATTGATCGCCAGTTTAAAACAGTTTCGGTAACAACTTTGCAAAAGAACAGGTTCCCCCTGATCCCCTCCCCGCCAAACCGGTCCCACCGTATGGATAATCCATTTGGCAGGTAAATTAAATCCCGGAGACAATTTTGCCTGTCCTGTCTTACAACCACCAAGACTACGATTAAATTTGAGTAATTCAGGACCTGCACCACGGTGAATGGCGCCATCGACACCGCCACCTCCCAACAATGATTCGTTTGCGGCATTCACCACAGCATCAATATCAAGAGTGGTAATATCAGCTTGAATTACTTTGACCATCCGATAAGCCCGGAAAATGATGTCATACACCGGGGATTCGAAGCATCCAGAAACATATACGCTCAGGAACAGGTTATCAAAAACGCATTTCCCGCTCCCGCTCTGACAGGCTCGCCTGGAAGGCATCCCGTGCAAACAGCCTTTCCGCATAATCATTAACGGCCTTTGCGGATGCGGGGAGTTTGATTCCGTAGTGATCCATACGCCACAATAGTGGCGCCATGCAGCAATCAACAAGAGAATAATCATCCGACATAAAGAAAGGCTTCTGTGTAATAGCCGTGGCAATAGCCGTTAAATGATCACGCATCTCCTTTCTGGCATTTGCCGCAGCGATTTCATTTTTACTGTCCAGATCATCGACAAGCGAATACAGATCGCTCATTACCCGGTAACGCAGCTGCCGGTTATTGGCCCTCGAAACAGGATCCACCGGCATCAAGGGTGGATGCGGGAAACGCTCATCAAGATATTCCATGATGATCTGCTGTTCATAAACAATCAACTCACGATCAATCAGCGTCAGAACGGAATTATAGGGATTTAAATCAGCCAGCACCTCAGGGTGTTCATCACCTTCCACAAAGTTAATCTCCACATTGATATCCTTTTCCGCCAGCACAATCCTGACACTATGCCCGATCGGGCCCGTGGTATCTGAATACAACAGCATGACTGAACGTCTATTGGCTACACTCGCCATCCAACCCTCCTATGATATATCGATATTGGCTTAAGATTTTATGTGGAAAAATCAGGAGTTACTGTGCACAGTTCAGTGGATATCCTTCCAGTACTCCTTTTTCAGGAGATAAGCAATGACCAGGAAAACCAGAAGGTAAATAATTACCCAGGAACCTATTGTATAGCGTTTAAGTTTTATCGGCTCACCGAGGTAGACCAGAAAATTGACAAGGTCTCCCACCGTTTTGGCATATTCCTTTGTCTTCTGCTCATCCGGGCGTACCGGCTCCAGGTGATCGATCTCCTTAATACTACTGCCATCTGTGCCTGATCCTTCCCGGTAAACCGGCTTTTGCCAACCCTGCAACTCCCACAAAACATGGGGCATGGCGATATCCTTGAAAACCAGGTTATTTACCCCGAGGGGACGCTTGTCATCCAGATAAAAGCTCATTAAATACGTATATAACCAGTCCGCGCCCCGGGAACGTGAGATAACGGAAAGATCCGGCGGCGCTACGCCAAAATATTGCTTGGCGTCATCTTTGCTCATGTTGACTGTCATCGTATCACCGCTCTTGTCCGTTCCGAACATAAGATTCGCCTTCAATATCTGTTCGTCGATCCCCAAATCCTTGCCCAGCCGATTGAAACGCATATAGGCGGCAGAGTGGCAACTTAAACAATAATTAACAAATGTCCTGGCCCCGCGTTGCAAGGAGCCCTGATCGGACAGATTTACCTTGGCATGCAACAACCCATGCCCTGTCTCAGCACCCGCTAATGAGGCACTGGTTAGGAAAACAAACAAAATCAGGAAGAGACGCATCATGGACCGCTGATCCTTTCCGGAACAGTTTTATCATTGTCCCTGCTGGTGTAAATCGGCATAAGCAAAAAGAAGAGAAAATAGATAACCGCAAAAAAACGGGCCATTACCGTATAGAGAGGTGCCGGCACCTGCATACCTAGCCAGCCTAATGAGAGGAAACTGATGGTGAAAGCGGCCAAGGCAAACCTATACTTCCAGCCACGATAACGGATGGACTTGACCGGACTGCGATCGATCCACGGCAGCAGAAAGAACAGACATACCGCCAAAGCCATGGCAATGACCCCGCCAAGTTTGTCGGGAATGGCCCGGAGAATGGCGTAAAACGGGGTAAAATACCAGACTGGGGCGATATGCTCCGGGGTCTTGAGCTGATCGGCCGGGACGAAGTTTGCCGGTTCCAGAAAATAGCCTCCCATCTCCGGTACAAAAAACACGACCCCCACAAAAAGGATGAGAAACACAACCGCGCCAAAGATATCCTTGACGGTGTAATAGGGATGAAACGGTATACCGTCAAGAGGAATACCATTGGCATCCTTTGTCTTTTTGATTTCGACTCCATCCGGGTTATTGGAACCGACTTCATGCAGGGCGAGTATATGCGCAACGACGAGTGCACAAAGTATGAGTGGAAAGGCAACGACATGAAAGGCAAAGAAGCGATTAAGCGTGACATCTGACACGACGAAATCACCCCGGATCCACAGAGCCAGTTGATCACCGATAACCGGTATTGCACCAAACAGCGAAATAATCACCTGCGCCCCCCAGTATGACATCTGTCCCCAGGGCAGGAGATAGCCAAAAAATGCTTCGCCCATGAGCGTCAGGTAAATGAGCATACCCAGGATCCATAACAGTTCCCGTGGTTTTTTATAGGACCCATACAGCAAGCCGCGATACATATGCAGGTACACCGTTATGAAAAACGCCGACGCGCCGGTGGAATGCATATACCGTATCCACCATCCCCAATCCACATCACGCATGATGTATTCAACAGAGGCAAATGCCATATCCGCCGAGGGTTTGTAATTCATCGTCAGCCAGATACCGGTGATGATCTGGATCACGAATACCAGGAGTGCCAATGATCCAAAAAAATACCAGAAATTAAAATTCTTGGGAGCGTAATATCTGGCAAGGTGTTCGTTCCAGTTTTGCATGAGCGGGAAACGGGCATCGATCCAGTCCCGGAACCCGTAAAGGTATTTAATGACTGTATCCATCAACCGCTCCCCGAATCAGCACCAATAAGGATGTGCGTATCACTCAGATATTGGTAAGGCGGCACCAACAGGTTGAGGGGCGCAGGCACACCTTTAAAGACACGGCCTGCCAGATCGAAACGGCTGCCGTGACAGGGACAGAAAAACCCTCCCTTCCAATCGGCGCCCAGATCGCTTTCCGCACCTGCGGGCACATAAGAGGGAGAACACCCCAAATGGGTACACAATCCGATCACAATCAAATATTCGGGTTTTATCGAGCGATATTCATTTTGCGCATAACCCGGTTGTTGTCCCTCTTTCGAATCCGGATCGCGTACCTGCGTGTCAAGCTCCGTCAGATTCTCAAGCGACTGCTTCCCCCGGCGCAGGATCCAGACCGGTTTGCCCTGCCATTGCACAATTTTCAATTCGCCGGTCTTAATATCGCCAATCTCCACCTCTACGGGTGCGCCAATGGCCCTGGCTCTGGCGCTGGGAGTCATCGTGGAAATAAAAGGAACTGCGGTAGCCACTGCACCCGCACCACCGACCACGGTTGCAGTTGTGGTAAGAAAACGCCGGCGGCCTTTATCAATGCCATCATTACTCATTGTTACAAATCCCCAAATGGATTGATATTCGTTCAAAACTGGATCGGATTATAGCATGGATCGGGTAAACTGTTGCCTTGAAAACACAAGAATAAACTGTATTCCGTCTATGAAGCGTGTACGTGTCAAACAAGCCATCTTGTTTCTAATTCGGTCCGCCGTGGCGGGTCTGGCAATGGCTTTCGTCCTTCTATACTACTTCCCCGGGCTCATTCCCGGTTCCTACAGGCAGGATTTCGCCCTGCATAACAATTCCGCCCCAGGCCATAACGGCAACGGCGTAGTGAGTTATAACCAGGCTGTTGCCGTGTCTGCTCCTGCTGTTGTCAATGTGTATGCCACCAAGGTGTTGAAACGAAGGACCCACCCGCTGTTGCGGGATCCTCTCCTGCGCCGTTTTTTTGGTGACCGGTATTCCGTGGAGCAACGTAACAGCAATCTGGGCACCGGTGTGATCATGGACATGGTTGGTCATATCATCACCAACGCGCACGTGATAAAGGGGGCAGATGAGATCCTGATAACACTTGCCGATGGCCGTCAAACCGTGGCGGCAGTTACCGGTGTCGATATGGCAACAGATCTGGCCGTACTGCACATAGAACTGGACAATCTTCCATCCATTACGCTTGGCGACTCGAACGATCTGCAGGTCGGCGACGTAGTTCTGGCTATTGGCAATCCCTACGATTTTGGACAAACGGTCACTCAGGGGATTGTCAGCGCCACCGGACGCAGCCATCTCGGGATTACGACATTCGAGGATTTCATCCAGACTGATGCTGATATCAATCCGGGTAATTCCGGTGGCGCACTCATCACCGCAACGGGACGGCTCATCGGCATCAATACTGCCATCGGCACCAGCGGATCACAGGGAATCGGTTTTGCCATTCCCGTCAATCTTGCTGTTAATGTCATGCAGGCGCTTATCAGTAACGGCCGCGTGATCCGAGGATGGCTGGGGATAGAAGCGCAAGTACTTTCTCAGGACATCCTGGATACAGCCGGGCAAAAACAGAATGGCATCATGGTTGCCGCCGTGTTACAGGGGGGGCCTGCCGAAACGGCCGGAATTATGCCTGGAGACATCCTCATCGAGATCAATAACGAACCGTTGTTTAATCCACAGCAGGCGATTCAAATGATCGCCCGGTTCCGGCCGGGAACCCGGATCAGGATTGCAGTACTGAGGGGTTGGGAGAAAATGCTGCTTTACGCTACTGTTGTGCAGCGGCCCACGAGAGCCGACCTGTCAAGATAAAATGTTTTTCAGGTAGTCCAGGCATTGACTGTTCTCGCCGGGCTCGCCGACAGTTACCCGTAAACAGTTTTTCAATAGCGGATGGCTGTGATGCAGGGTTTTTATCAAAACCCCTTTCCTTCTTAATTCATTGTATACATCATCAGCTCCAATACTCTCCGTTCTGAACAGAATAAAATTTGCTGCGCTGGGCCAGACTTCGATTCCCTGGATCAAACCCAGTTCCTCATACAGTAACTGCCTGTCATGACAAATCCGTGCAGCCTGCCGGTCCAGGATGTCCTTATGTTCAAGGATAAATTCACAGCTGTATTGAGTCAGTGTATTAACATTATACGGTAGGCGTAATTTTTCAAATTCTCTGAGCCAGCATTCAGGGCCCGCCAGAAATCCAAGCCTTAATCCTGCCAGTCCGAGCTTGGATAAAGTACGCATAACGAGGAGATTATCGTACTCTCCCAGCTGCGACATAAAACTGGACCCGGAAAATGCCTGGTAGGCTTCATCCAGCACCACTATTCCCGGTGCATTGACGATGATTTCCTTGACGGCCTTCTCATCGAACAGGTTACCGGTGGGATTATTAGGCCATGCTATAAAGATAACGGCGGGGTGATGGCGCTTGATTGCCTCAAGCATGGCTGCAGTATTCAGTGAAAAATCCTTTTCATTCAGGGGTACACCAATGAACGTTGCACGAAGCATCCCGGCGATTACGCGGTACATTATAAAACTGGGTTCGGGCGCCAGTAATACGAAGTTCGGTGCCGCCATAGCCAATGCGATAATCTGAATAATTTCGTCTGACCCGTTTCCCAGCAATAGTCCCTGTTCCGGGGGGATTGAAAATGCAGCACGAAGTTGCTGCTTCAGGCTTACAGCGTCTGCATTGGGATACCGATTTATAGCCACATTCTCCAGTAACCGTAACCAACCCTTTTTTACTTCATCCGGCCAGCGGTAGGGGTTTTCCATGGCATCCAGCTTGATAAGGCCTGTTGCATCCTGTACCTGATAGGAGGACGATTCCAGTATTGAGGGACGGATCCAGCGTTTAACTTTTTCTTCTTCCATGCCCGTTATAGTTTGTCGTTGCCAGGAGAAACCGGAAATGTCAACTTTTTATTTTAGATCCCTCTGCTTTTCCGTGATTAATCCGCAACCCGGCCGAACGGGCATGTGCCGTCAGACCCTCACCTTGCGCCAGCATCGATGCGGTCTCTGCAAGAGTTGATGCGGAATTATCACTGCACATGAGCAGCGACGAGCGTTTCTGAAAATCATAGACACCCAGAGGGGAGAAAAAACGCGCTGTCCGCGCCGTCGGCAAAACATGGTTCGGACCGGCACAATAATCTCCCAATACCACGGCTGAATACCGTCCCATGAATATGGCGCCGGCATGCCTTATCCGGCCCAACAAAGCGTGTGGATCAGAGACCGAGAGTTCAAGATGTTCGGGGGCGATTCGATTGGCAATATCAACCGCTTCATCCAGATCTCCGATCTGGATGAATGCTCCGTTTTTCTCCAGTGAAGCCCTGATAATGTCTGCGCGCTCCAGCCCGGGCAGCAATTTTTCAATACTGTTCATTACTGCGTCGATATCCCCGGCTTCCGTACTGACCAGTATCGCCCTTGCCTCCTCATCGTGCTCGGCCTGCGCGCACAAATCCATTGCCACCCAGTCAGGATCTGTGCTGCCATCGCTCAGTACCACTACTTCCGAAGGGCCTGCAACCATGTCGATCCCGACCCTGCCAAATAGCTGCCGCTTCGCTTCAGCGACATAACGATTGCCCGGACCGACTATTTTGTCGACTGCCGGGATGGTTTTTGTACCATAGGCCAGTGCAGCGATGGCCTGGGCGCCACCAATGGAAAAAACCCGGTTGACGCCTGCAAGCCTTGCCGCCGCCAGAACAAGGGTATTTAATTCCCCGGCCGGAGCAGGGACCACCATGATCACTTCGCCTACGCCGGCAACACGGGCGGGAATGACATTCATCAGTACTGACGAAGGGTAGGCCGCCTTGCCGCCGGGAATGTAGACTCCTAATTTATCCAGCGGTGTCACCTGTTGTCCCAGCCAGTTACCTTCATCATCGGTATACGACCATGACTCGACCCGCTGATGTTCATGATAACGACGAATACGCCTGCATGCATCTTCAAGTGCTTCATGTAATTGCTGCGGAATTTCGGAAACAGCCGCCTCTATTTTTTCGGAGGGGACTTCCAAATCCACGATACCGGCATCACGTTGATCGAAATGATTTGTATATTCCAGCAACGCCTCATCACCACGCAACTTTACCTCCCTGAGTATCGCACTAACAGTCTCTGTCACTTCCTGCAGCGGTTCATCCATCGAGGACAGCAAGCGATTAAGTTTTATTGCAAAATCCTTCTCTGTACTGGTGTAGCGTTTTATTTCAATCATGTCGCAACGGCAGCAGCCATACGTTGCACAAAAGGTTTAATGACGGACCGATTCATCTTCATTGCCGCCTTGTTGACGACGAGGCGCGAACTGATGTCTGCAATCTTGGCTAGCGTGATCAATCCATTGGCCTTGAGGGTATTACCGGTATCCACCAGATCCACGATTTGATCGGCAAGCCCAAGCACCGGCGCCAGTTCCATTGATCCGTATAATTTAATAATCTCGACTTGCTCGCCATGCTCCGCGAAGTAATTACGGGTAGTAGTAATATATTTTGTCGCAACGCGTAAGCGTCCCTGTATAGTTTGATTTTTTTTCAATCCGGCCAGCATCATTCTGCAACGTGCAATGCCTAAATCTACAGGCTCATAGAGTTCATCGCCGTCGTATTCCAGCAACACATCCTTACCGGCGATGCCGGCGTCCGCCGCCCCGTATTCGACATAAGTCGGCACATCCGCCGCCCGGATAATGATTAACTTTATCCCGGGCTGATTGGTTTCAAGCACAAGTTTACGCGACGTTAGCGGATCTTCTTCAGGAACGATATCCAACCTTGCCAGTAACGGCAATGATTCCTGCAGAATACGCCCCTTCGATATGGCAATTGTCAGATTATCACCCATTTATCTCAGCCATCAGCTGCTAGTAACAGAATTCAGAACTCTCTGATTTAACCGGATAGTCCTTATTTTCCACTTTTTACTTTTTACTTTTTACTTTTTACTACGACGGTATGCGTTTAATGCGTGCACCCAATTGCGTCAGTTTCTCCTCAATCGTTTCATAACCCCGATCGATATGATAAATACGATCCACAACGGTCTCCCCTTCTGCAACCAGACCGGCAAGCACCAGACTCGCTGAAGCCCTCAAATCCGTTGCCATAACCGGTGCACTGGTTAATTGCTTAACACCGGTACAGATTGCGGTATTACCTTCCAGTTTTACCTTGGCTCCCATACGCTGGAGTTCCTGGACATGCATGAAGCGATTTTCAAATACATTCTCGGTGATCGTCCCCGCACCCTCAGCGATGCAGTCCATCGCTGTAAACTGCGCCTGCATATCGGTAGGAAACCCCGGGAAGGGGGACGTCTGAACATCAATAGCCATAGGCCTGCTTTGATCCATATCAAGTGTGATGGACGTTTCCTCAAGTTTAATCGCCGCACCCGCCTCATTCAGTTTCGACAGCACCGCTTCAAGCAGTTCCGGCCGCGTGTTTTTCAGCTTAATCCAACCACCTGTCATGGCTGCCGCCACAAGATAGGTGCCGGTTTCAATGCGGTCCGGCATAATTTTATGCCGTGCGCCAGTCATCTCTTCAACCCCTTCAATGACTATTGTGCCCGTCCCGGCGCCCTCAATCCTGGCGCCCATGCTGTTCAGACACATGGCAAGGTCGACAACTTCCGGTTCCCGGGCGGCATTTTCGATAACTGTCTTGCCATCTGCCAGGGTCGCCGCCATCATGAGATTTTCCGTGCCTGTCACCGTAATCATGTCCATGGTTAATCTGGCCCCTTTCAGGCGCTTGGTGCTGGCCCGGATATAACCCCTGTCTACCTGTATGTCCGCACCCATTGCCATCAAGCCGTTGATGTGCAGATTGACCGGCCTTGAACCAATGGCGCAACCACCAGGCAGGGAGACATCAGCACGGCCATAATGGGCGAGTAAAGGACCGAGCACAAGTATGGAGGCGCGCATCGTTTTAACCAGCTCATAAGGGGCAAATAACTCCTTGATGTTACTGTTATTGATTTCAATATTCATATGCTCATCCAGCATAAGCTCGGAACCCATTCTGCCCAGAAGTTCCATCGTGGTCGTGATATCATGGAGATGGGGGACATTATTGATTATGACCGGCTCATCTGTTAACAAGCTGGCGGCGAGTACCGGTAACGCCGAGTTTTTTGCGCCGGAAATGGATATCTCACCCGATAGCGGGATACCGCCCTGAATGATTAGTTTGTCCATTGGGGTAGAAGTGGATTCTAAATCAAATCACTCTTAAGTTCTTTTTCTTTTCCCACTCCTCAGGGGTATAAGTCTGCATGGACAAGGCATGAATATCGGTACCCATCTTTTCGCCCAGGCATTGGTAGACAAGTTGATGTTGCGCCACCAGGGTCTTTCCAGCAAATACATCGCTGATAATGACCGCCTCGAAATGTGCTCCATCGCCGTCTATTTTGACCACACAGCCTGGAAGTCCCTGTTCTATCAGTTCCCTGATTTTTTCGATTTGCATGATTATTCGCCTGTTAATAGAGTCTTCTCGTCATTTCTAGGGTCTTCAGCAGAATCTGTGGGTTGATATATAAACAGTAGCCCGTCATTCCCGTGAAAACGGGAATGACGGTATTTATGACTTGAATCCGCCTCTCTATTTAATCAGTTTTTATTCAAAAGTCTTTCTTGTTAACCCACAGATTCTGCTGAAGAGCCCATTTCTAATATTGGTTCTTCCCCTGATCGAGTGGGTAGTTTATCGTAATGGGCATGAGAGACAAAGAACTGTATAAGCAAATAATGGGGATACACAGTCCCTGGGAAGTGACAGAAGTTGAATTATCAGTGGAGGCAGAAGAAGTGAGGGTCCATGGCGCACAAGCAGCAGGGACACAACAAACCTGCCCGCATTGCGGTACGCCCTGCTCAGGCTATGACAAGCGTTACCGGACATGGCGGCATTTGGATACCTGTCAGTTCAAGACGCTATTGGTGGCGGAGGTGCCGCGGGTGAAATGCTCAGAGCATGGTGTTGTGACGGTAGTTGTGCCGTGGGCGGAATCGGGCTCGGGATTCACCGCGCTGTATGAAGCCTTAGTGATAGATTGGCTTAAGGAGGCGTCTATCCAGGCGGTTTCACGGCGATTATCGTTAAGTTGGAATGCGATAGATGGAATCATGCAACGCGCTGTGAAACGGGGGTTGGCCCGCCGACAGACTGAATCGGTCTCCCATATAGGGGTGGATGAAACCTCCTTCAAGAAGGGACACGATTACGTCACAGTGGTCTCGGACGGTAAGCGGGTACTGCATGTGGCCGATGAGCGCAAGAGCAGCAGTCTGGCCAGTTATTACGCCACACTCACGAACGAACAGAAGGCCGGGATTGTGAGCGTATCGATGGACATGTGGCCTGCTTACATCAAGGCCACCCTGGAAAATATTCCCGATGCTAGAGCCAAGATCGCGTTTGATAAATTTCATGTCGCCAAGTATCTGGGTGAAGCGGTAGATAAGGTACGCAAGCACGAGCACAAGGTTTTGATGGAGGAAGGCTGGGAAGACCGCAAAGGCACCAAGTACGTCTGGTTGACCAACCTGAGCAATCTGAGTCGTAAAAGGCAGTGTGAGTTCAAGGTATTGAGAGAAAGCACGCTGAAGACGGCACGTGCCTGGGCCATCAAAGATCTGGCCATGCGCCTGTGGAATTATGTCAGCCGCACCTGGGCGGAGAAGCGTTGGAAGCAGTGGTTATCGTGGGCGGTTCGATGCCGGTTGGAACCGATTAGAGCGGTTGCCAAACTCATTAAAACGCATCTTTGGGGTATCCTCAATGCCATCTTATTAAGGGTGTCAAACGGCGGTGCGGAAAGTATCAACAGCCGGATCAAGATGATCAAAATACGTGGCCGGGGATTTCGCAATAAAGCCCGTTACATAAATGCCATTTACTTCCATATGGGCAGGC
>JBHHYN010000006.1:0-56636 GCA_046757565.1 Gammaproteobacteria bacterium
TTATTCAAAAGTCTTTCTTGTTAACCCACAGATTCTGCTGAAGAGCCATATTTTTTTGAACGCATGGGGGCAATGCACCGCGTTCGTCTGTGAAAGAAATGGCTTTGCTATTGCATGAATATGATAAATCCTGACTGTGTGGAGATCGGAAAGTCTATCTCTGTCAGGTATTCCCGGCGATGTAATGTTCCAGCTGTTCGATAAGGAATTCTTTTTCTGAAATGATATTTTTTACCACATCCATCACTGAGAGGATCCCGGTGATTTTGTCATTTTCCATGACAGGCAGGTGCCGGATGTGGTGCTCGGACATTAATATCATGCACTCTTCTATGGTATTGTCAGGCGACACATACAGTACCTTGCCCGTCATGATGTCCTGTACGCTGGTGTTTTTTGATGAACGGTCCTTGAGGATCACTTTCCTGGTATAGTCCCTTTCGGAGATGATGCCAACCAGCTGTTCGTTTTCTACAACAAGCAAGGCCCCGACTTCCATGTTTGACATTAGTTTTATTGCTTCAAAAACAGTAACACCCGGTGCTACAGCGTGGATCTCTCTGCCCTTTTTATCCAGCAGTTGACGAACAGTTGTACTCATAGGCCGGCCTCCACATTGATACAATAACAATTTTGGCACTTAAGACGACTAATCACAATATCATCGTCCTGATATTTAGAAGTTTTGACTCAAATAGTATCAGCTGCTGATTGTCGGCATAGCTATATGTCGGCATAAACGCAACCCGGACAATATCCGCGTTGGAACTGTGAAAATACTGGTATCTCCAGTAACCTGCGATCAGGTATACTTTTAAATCCAGTCAAATATACCCCAGGCCGGGAACGGGATTCAAAACAACAGGGGTCATGGCAGGGAATATCACAGTAATATCGAAGAGTTATGACAGAGATCATCCCGCAAAATCTCGGTAAATACGAGGTCAGAGAAGAGATTAATCGTGGAAGTATGGGCATCGTATACCTGGGCCATGATCCCTATATCGATCGATCTGTCGCCATCAAGATAGCCTTGGCTGAATCCCTGAGAGAACCGGAATCGGGCGAGCGTTACCGTAAGATGTTCTTCAATGAGGCGCATACGGCGGGAAAGCTGACACACCCGAATATCATCAGCATCTATGATGCCGGTGTCGATGAAGACACCTGCTACATCATCATGGAATATATAGAAGGTGGCGACACACTAAAATCGCACACCAAGGCTGACTCGTTATTACCCATAGGGAAAGTCGTCGAGATCATATTCAAGTGTGCCAAAGCACTGGATTATGCCCACCGGGAAGGGGTAGTACACCGGGACATCAAACCTTCCAACATACTCATTACTCAGGACAAGGAAGTCAAAATTGGCGATTTCAGCATTGCCCATATTAACAAGGCCGATAGCACGGACACCCAACCAAGTGGTCTGATGGGTTCGCCCAAATATATGTCCCCGGAGCAGTTGACGGAAGAGTATGTCTCAAACCGGACGGATCTGTTTTCGCTGGGAATCATCATGTACGAATTATTGACGGGCAAACATCCTTTCGAAGCCGATAATTTCTCCCGTCTGGTCAATCTCATCATGAATGAAGAGCCTCCCCCTATGCGCGATTTCCGCAGCGATATTCCCGAGGGCCTGGAGCGGATAGTCCGTAAGGCGTTACAAAAAAAGGCGGACGACCGTTATCAGATGGGGCTGGATATCGCCACTGATCTCAGCAGGGCCTTTGATTTCCTGGAAGGCCCCAAGGAGGACATCACCATCCAGGAGAAGTTCAACTCAGTGAAAAAACTGGAGTTCTTCCAGGGGTTTCCCGATGCGGAAATCTGGGAAATCATTCGCGCCAGCACCTGGCAGGATTATCAATCCGGCGCTGACATTATTCTTGAGGGCGAACTGGATGACTGTTTTTATATTCTTATTTCCGGAAGGGTCAAGGTCACAAAAAACGCTAAAGTGATCCGCACCCTGGGCGTGGGTGACTGCTTTGGAGAGATGGGTTACCTGGCAAAGACCAAACGTACGGCCAGCATTGCCGCCGAGGACAATACCTCACTACTGAAGATAAATTCCACGGTGATTTCCCAGGTCTCCCTGAATTGTCAGGTGCGCTTCCTGAAGGTGTTCCTGAGAACGCTCATTCACCGGCTGTCGGCGACCACCGAAATCATCTCCCAGGACATTTAACAGGTCGATCCTGAAAAACCCGGTTCTAATTCAAGAAAGAAATATTTTCCGTTAAATGAGTATTGCGATCACTCAGACACCAACCCTATTGTTTCCATTAGAACACTCTTAGTTTCTCCTGACAGTAGTGATGGGCCATCTTTACCTAAAGGGGGTGGATATTATGCTGATCATGGGGAGGTGTGTTAAGGAGTTGTGACATGATTCTGGAGCGAGATGAGGCCATCTTGAGCCACGTAGCCCCCTTCAGCGCTGATAAGACGTGGGCGCCGCCGAAGCGGGCGGTGGAAATGCTATTCCAGTCGGCGGACAGCCCCCCGGTGGTCAGTGCGGATCAGGCGGAACACCAGATGCGGGATGATGACATCGTGGGTGGTGTAATCCACAAGGGTGTCACCCGGGCATATCCCCTGTGGGTTATAGACTACTATCATTGTGTCAATGACCTCTTCGAGGGAGACAGGGTCTGCGTCGCTTCCTGTGAGCGTTGCGGCACAGTGGGCGCCTGGATGGCGACCATAGAAGAGAGGCAGCCCCTGACTTTCCATGTGTATGGTGTTTACAACTGCGTGCTGTTGCAGCGGGACCTCGAAACCAATAGCCTCTGGTTGCACCACAGCGGCCTATGCCTGGAGGGCACACACCAAGGCCGGTTGTTGCCACAGCTGGTGACCTGGTATACGACCTGGCGACGGTGGCGCGAGTGGCACCCGGGAACACAGGTGGTGCTGCCCCCGGCGAATCCGATGCATCGGGTCACTCAGGGTCAGTGTCGATTGAAATAATTTTAAATTTTTTGATCCAATGACATTGACTCCATTGATTGCAGTATCCGGGTTAATCTTCTTCCGTCCCTGTCATTTTCTTCGGATCTACCCATGCGTCGTACTGCTCTGCAGTAAGGTATCCCAGGTTTATGGCTTCCTCTTTCAGGGTTGTGCCCTTCTTGTATGCCGTTTTAGCAATTTCTGCCGCTTTCTCATAACCAATCTTTATATTCAGGGCGGTTACCAGCATCAGCGAGTTGTTCAACAACTCTTCAATTCGGGCGTGGTTCGGCTCGATACCTGCTGCACAATGGTCGTTGAAAGAAACACAGGCATCACCGATCAATTGTGCCGATTGCAGCAGGTTGTATGCCAGCATCGGTTTGAATACATTCAGTTCGTAATGTCCCTGTGTCGCGCCGGTGGTTATGGCCATATCGTTACCAATGACTTGTGCGCATACCATCGTGAGTGCTTCACATTGAGTGGGATTCACTTTACCAGGCATAATAGATGAGCCCGGCTCATTGGCCGGTATGAGAATTTCGCCAATTCCTGACCTGGGACCGGAGGCCATCATGCGAATGTCATTGGAAATTTTGTTCAGTGAAACCGCCAGTTGCTTCAGCGCCCCATGCGTTTCCACAATGGCGTCATGAGCTGCCAGGGCTTCAAACTTGTTCACGGCTGTCACAAAAGGCAGACCGGTGAATTCAGCAATTTTTTTTGCTACCAGTTCAGCGTAACCCGCTGGCGTGTTGATGCCCGTCCCCACTGCTGTGCCACCCAGGGCTATTTCGGCCAGATGAGGCAATGTGCTGTTAAGAGCTTTCAGGCCATGTTCGAGTTGTGAAACGTAACCGGAAAACTCCTGTCCCAGTGTTAGCGGGGTGGCATCCATCAGGTGAGTGCGGCCTATTTTTACCACATCGTTAAACTTTTTTGATTTCTCTTCTAGAGTACCCAGGAGTTTATTCAGTCCGGGAATCGTGATCTCCACTATCTTCTTGTAGGCCGCAATGTGCATGGCCGTGGGAAAAGTATCATTGGAAGATTGACTCTTGTTCACGTCATCGTTTGGGTGCAATAACCTCTCGCCGTCGAGAAGCGTTCCACCGGCAATGACATGTCCTCTGTTGGCGATGACTTCATTGCAGTTCATGTTGCTATGTGTGCCGGAACCCGTTTGCCAGATCACCAGTGGAAAATTATCGTTTAATTTCTCTTCCAGTATCTCGTCACAGACTTCTGAAATAAGGTCTCTTTTTTCCTCGGATAAAACACCGAGTTCACAATTAGTGTGTGCAGCTGCTTTCTTCAGGTAGGCAAAAGCGAAGATGATCTCTTGCGGCATGCTTGCTTCCTGACCAATTTTAAAGTTTTGGCGTGAACGTTCGGTTTGTGCTCCCCAGAATTTGTCCGCCGGCACTTTCACTTCACCCATTGTGTCTTTCTCGATTCTGTTATTCATAGCTGGACTGCCCCGATGGGTCGAAAAACAACCAGCGGGATACAAGATGCGCTGGTTGCAAAACAGGAAAAGAATTTACCTTTCAGATGCAAGTATAGTGACTATATTGACTGGTAAAAGCATGTTACCGGAAAACATAACACAAAGGGCAATATACACGAAATCCCTTTCCTGCTATTGAACGCCGTCATCCGGCGTGGGTTTCTCCAGCATCATGCACTGAGTCTTATTCGTGGCTATGTCATCAACGCAGTGAGATAATCACGAATGCCCCCCGGGGTTGGATTAATTCCCTGGTTCAAATCTAAATCACCAGAGGTGTATGGCATATTATCTGCACTTCCTACGTTCCCTGTAGGTCGTTTACGAGTGCCTGGATGTTATCCTGTATCTCTATTGACGGATCGACGAAGTGTAATCCGGAATAATAAAAACGCGGTACGGCATCAGTAAAACTGCTCCATATGCGGTATACGGTCAGTGATATTCTTTTCTCTTTATCATCATCTTCCGGGTTGCTCCCAAACCAGATCTGAATCTCTTTCTTTTCCGGGATTGGATCTTTACTCATTAACTTCATCCCTTCTGTGTGAAGGTTCTCGGCATAGCCAAGAAGTTTACCTGTCTTCTGGTCGAAGACCTTCAGGCGGACCGTATAACGCTTCAGCTTGCGGTGTTCATATAATTTGTGCAGGGGCATGCTTCTAAATCGAGAATAATTTTTGCCGCCCTGGATTTAGCGGCAGGAATCGGTGATTCTTTATCAGGATTAAGGGGAAATCAGCTGATCAGCCATGGGAAACTCTGGTCAATGACAACCTTCCACCACAATTTAGAGTTTCCTGTAGTGCATGGCAAGGATTGACACGGCATACTCTCATACTCTTTCGAAATCGCCCGGGCGCTTCACTATCTGCAGGAATCAAGGCAGCTTATGAGGATGGCACATGGATTGCTTAATAATGTTCCAAACAACAGGGGAGTAATATCTTGGGTGCATCCAGCCTGATCGCTCTGCAGATGACATCGGATTCTTCAAAGTCCAACTCATCAGTCCAATCCGAGGGTAACAGACATGGTATACAGCCGTTTGGCGAAGACGGTGTAACCTTCGGTGATTTGATAGACATCATCAACCCGTTACAGCATATACCGATTATCAGTTCTTTTTATCGCAGGCTAACCGGGGACAGGATCGATCCGGCTGCAAGAATTGCCGGAGGGGCCCTGTTTGGAGGCCCGATAGGTATTGCCGTAGCCATCGCGAATACCGTGGCTGAACAAGTAAACGGTAAGGATATAGGGGCGCAGGTATTGGCGTTGATCAAAGGCAATGGCGGAGGTCCTAAGCAGGAGAGAGTCATTGCCGGCCGGCAGCTTGCGTTTGGTCAAGTGGATATTTCTAAGGATAAAACTGCCCACATGGATGGTTCTGGCCTGAACCGCCCTGCTTCGGATAATATCCCTGAACTCCATCGTGGTGGCTGGATCGTGAACGCGGCTTATCGTGGCCGGGACAGCTATTTGCCGGCACGGATCCCTGTTCGTTCCGTTCAGGCCGCGGCCTCGCGGGTAGGCGCGGCCCCATCAAACAATAGCCCTGATCGCTACCCTGGAGGCTGGATAATTAATGCCGCCTATCGTGGCCGGGACAGCTATTTGCACACACCGGCTTCTGTTAAAACGGGAGCAGCCAGGGTCGATATTGCCGCCTGATTCCGCGGGGCGAGGTTGAGTGATTGGTGAGGCCAAATATTTTTCAATTATCCTCCTTTTTCCCTTTCTCCTGCTATACTTTAAATGAGTGGTCTCCGCTTTATTTGCCACCATCCGTGGCAGTAACCCCCGTTGATAATTCACGGGGGTTTTTAAATGTGCCTAGCATCCCCGAGACGGGATTCAACGCCAGTCATCCATGATATAGGTATCCTCCCTGTTATAGCTTTTTTCGGGGTAGGTTTCCATGGCAACGCCAATCAGCGTGTTTCGGTATCCCGACTCCTTCAATTGCCGGTAAGCCAGGCGGCGGTTCATGTTGACACCGGCAGATAAATTGCCAAGTCCGTGTTCCACAGCAATGGCTTCACAGGCCAGCAGTAGCCCATGAAAATTTTTGCCGGCGTCTCTATCCGGACGGACCGCGCCGAATTTAACATAGCACAAATCATCACCGGCCTCGGACCCTGGACCACAGTGGCAAATGGCAAAGGTGGCCAGACCGTTATCATCATAAATTAAACCGGTTTCACCCAGGCCCTGTTCCGCTACCGCCAGGATCTCGCGCCTCACATCCAGACCGGGCAGTATTTTATCCGTGAGTAAGCCACAGGCCTTTACGGCTGCCTCCTGTTCCGAACTGGATAATGCTGAATACCTCTGACAGGCAACCTCTGACTTGTGGGATACGGCTTTGGTCAGAATCGCCGTCAGGTGGCCGGCACTGAATCCATATTTTTCATAAAGATGGATATGTTTCGGGCTATCAGGGGCTGTATACAGTCCCCTGTGCTCGATCCCCCAGCGATCGAAACGTGACATGACTGGTTCCAGCAGAGCTTGTGCGATTTTCCTTCCCCAGTATTCCGGATGTACGGATAAAGGGCCAAAAAAACCGAAACTGCCCCAGTTTGTGGCAAAATTGCTACCAAGGAGACAATGGTTATGTTCGGCAACGAAGGCAGCAGTGGCATCCATGTGCCAACGGCTCGAGACGAAGTCAGCTCCACGCATGAAATCCTCCGGATCCTCCAGCCCGGCGGCAGTGCCAAAGGCCAGTTTCAGGATCCGGTTTGCCTCGGTCAGGTCCCGTTCCTGCATACGCCGAATTGTTATGGATGATAGGTCTGCCGGCATCCTTTACTACGGGTTGGCTCTATATCTGCTATGCTTCTCCATTGTTATCATAGTGGATGTACGATCATTTAGACAGCTGGACGATTCTGCGGGGAAAAGTGCGAAGAACCGCCGCATAGTACTGCTCTTTGCAAATACCTTTAATTTGTCAAAAAATCATTCATTCACATTCAATCTCTGCTGGCTTAGCGTCTGGAACCATATTATGATCCTCGGTCTAAACTGTATGGTCATGTTCGATTCCATAAAGAAAAAACTGTTTGCCCGGTGCTGCTGCATCTTCGGTTTTCTGTGTTGGAGTCAGGCGTCCAGCGCGGGGATTAGTCCTTCCTACAATTTCCAGTTAACACTACCAAACCTGCAAAGGTCTGCGCAACATCGCCTGTTCATCGCCGATGCCACCGAGAAGCGCGGTGATGACGGGGAACCTTTGTCGGGAACCATCCTGCTGCCCGATGATTATGATCTGGGCAAGAACAAGGAAAAGGACGAGGATAAGAAAGAGAAGCAATGCATGACCGTGTGCGAGCGCTGGGGCAAGGATTGCGTTATTAACCCACGCACGGGTGCAAGTAAATGCAGGCGCGCCTGCAAGGAATTCGGAAAGGAGTGTTTCTAGGCAGCAGTCGTCACTGAAGTTTTTTACATCCCTTGCTGTGGTGGTTCAGGTAACGGCAACTGACTACCCGTGAGCGGCTGTTTTGTGTTTCTATACAGGCTTGACTGGTTATAATGTCCTGTCAACGCCCGGTCATCGCAATAAATACAATTCATGATTATCATGGTGTTATGGTACCTGACAATATGTGGAGCAGGATGTTTTTTGCGAAAGTGGCGGAATTGGCAGACGCGCTGGCTTTAGGTGCCAGTGGGGTAACCCGTGAGAGTTCGAGTCTCTCCTTTCGCACCAACATTGTATTTCGATAACTTATTGTTAACTATGTATAAAACCTGATGAACGCCATGCAAATATCGGTACAGACAACGGGCGCTCTTGAAAGGAGTATGCGGGTAGAGGTGCCGGAAGAGCAGATCGCGAACAAAGTCGAGGCTCGTCTCAAGTCCCTGTCACGCACCACCCGGATCAAGGGATTCCGGCCGGGGAAGGTGCCATTCAAGCTGATACAGCAACGTTTCGGGGGGAAGGCAAGACAGGAGGTTATTGGCGAAGTACTCCAGTCAAGCTTCCATGACGCCATTAGTCAGGAGAATCTACGCCCGGCAGGCACCCCACAAATTGGATCGCTGGATGCGGAGCAAGGGCAGGGGCTTGTCTATACAGCAAAATTCGAGGTAATGCCGGAACTTGAGCTTGCTGCTGTTGAGGAGTTGGAAATCGAGAAACCGTATTGTGAGATCAGCGATGCAGATATTGACAACATGGTTGAGGAACTGCGCAGCCAGAACCGTATCCTGGAGGAGGTTGAGCGGCCGGCAAAAAACGATGATATCGTTGATATCGATTTTAATGGCACGATTAATGGGGAAACATTTGCAGGAGGCGATGCAACAAATTTCAAGGTCGAATTGGGTTCACAGCAGCTTCTGGACGGGTTTGAACAGGGTTTGCACGGCAAGAAAAGCGGCGATAAGGTGACCTTGGACCTGGTCTTTCCAGACGACTACCAGAACCGGGAATTGGCGGGGAAACCGGTGCGATTCCAGGTAACAGTCAACCGCATCCACGAAGCGCGTCTGCCGGAGCTTGATGACGAGTTTTTTATGAAATTTGGCATCAAGGCAGGCGGCGAGGCGGCATTTAGAAAACAAATTCAAGAACATATGCAGCGCGAAGCCGATCAGGCTGTAAAAAACCGGTTTCGAGACTCGGTGATGAATACGTTGTATGAGGCGAATAAGGTGGAGTTGCCTAACATATTGGTTGAGCAGGAAAAACAGCGGATTCAACAACAATTCGAAGCGGATCTAAAGGCGCGGGGTATTAAAGTCGATGAAGAGACCAGGGCCATTGATGAGTCTGTGTTTGAGGAACAGGCAAAGAGACGGGTTGCCCTTCAGCTTATTGTTGTCGAGCTTGTAAGTGCTAATGGTCTACAGGTGGATGCGGCGAAAGTCCGGGCCACTATTGAACAATATGCCGGGAGTTATGAAGATCCAGCGGCTATTATCAACTGGTATTACGCAGACAAGAATCGGCTTGCCGGGGTTGAGGCCAGGGTACTGGAGAATGAGGTTGTCGAGTGGATCGCCGAAAGGGCAAAGTTAACAGAAATGAACATGACGTTTGACGAGTGTATGAATAAAAGGCAGACTAATTCCGTATAAACCGGTAATTATTGTGGTGTCCGATATTATCGTCAGCAAGACAATGAAAAACGAAGAAATAAAATCTTTGAACCTGGTGCCCATGGTAGTCGAACAGACCTCCAGAGGGGAGCGTGCCTATGACATCTATTCCAGGCTATTGAAAGAGCGGGTCGTGTTTATGATTGGTCCGGTTGAAGATAACGTTGCCAATCTTATTATCGCCCAGTTGCTCTATCTGGAGTCGGAGAATCCGGATAAGGATATCCATCTGTATATCAATTCGCCGGGAGGGTCGGTTTCCGCCGGGTTAGCGATCTATGACACCATCCAGTTCGTCAAGCCGGACGTGAGCACCATGTGTGTGGGACAGGCCGCCAGTATGGGCGCCTTGTTGCTGGCCGGTGGCGCAAAGGGCAAGCGTTACTGTCTGCCACACTCACGGGTCTTAATCCATCAACCATTGGGTGGTTTTCAGGGACAGGCCACTGATGTTGATATTCACGCCCGGGAAATTCTCAATGCACGTGCGCGCCTGAACAGGATCCTGGTCAAACACACCGGACAAAGCGAGGAAAAAATTAAACAGGATACGGACAGGGATTACTTTTTAAGTTCCGAAGAGGCCAGGGAATACGGTCTCATCGATGAGGTACTGGTTGACCGCCATTCATTAACCAGCAAGGAAGGGATCAAACAGGGAGACAAGCAGGAAGAAGCGTCAACAACAACGGTTGATGAGTAAGCGTACTATCAACAACAGTAACCGAGGTGCAGCATGAGTGACAACAAACAGGGCAAGAGTAGTGACGGTGATCGACTCCTGTATTGCTCGTTTTGTGGCAAGAGTCAGCATGAAGTACGCAAACTGATTGCGGGTCCCTCGGTATTTATTTGCGACGAATGCGTTGAACTCTGCAACGATATTATTCGTGAGGAGATTCAGGACAGCTCTGTGGTGGGTGATGGCAGCAGCCTGCCGAACCCGCATGAGATCAAGAAAATCCTTGATGAATACGTCATCAGTCAGGAGTTGGCCAAGAAGATCCTGTCTGTTGCCGTCTACAATCACTACAAGCGGCTTGAAACGGGCATCAAGAAGTCCGATGTGGAACTGGCCAAAAGCAATGTGTTGCTGATTGGCCCTACCGGATGTGGCAAGACACTGCTGGCGGAAACCCTGGCGAGGTTGTTGAATGTCCCGTTTACTATCGCTGACGCCACGACACTGACGGAAGCGGGTTATGTGGGCGAGGATGTCGAAAATATTATCCAGAAGCTGTTGCAGAAATGCGATTATGATGTTGAGAAGGCCCAGACCGGTATCGTCTATATTGACGAAATAGACAAGATCTCTCGCAAATCCGATAATCCATCTATTACCCGCGATGTGTCTGGCGAGGGAGTGCAGCAGGCCCTGCTGAAGCTTATCGAAGGAACCGTTGCCTCCGTGCCTCCGCAAGGTGGTCGCAAGCATCCACAACAGGAGTTCCTGCAAGTGAATACCGCAAATATCCTGTTTGTTTGCGGCGGGGCCTTTTCAGGCCTGGACAAGATTATCCGTGAACGCTCCGAAAAGGGTGGCATTGGTTTTGCGGCAGAAGTGAACAGCAAGGATGATAAAAAGAGCATCAGTGAGTTGTTGCAGAGCGTGGAGCCGGAAGATCTGATCAAGTATGGTCTTATCCCGGAGTTTGTCGGACGCTTGCCGGTCGCAGCGGCACTGGACGAACTCAACGAGGAGCAGCTGGTACAGATCCTGCTGGAACCCAAGAATGCCATCACCAAACAATATACCCGTTTGTTTGAAATGGAGGGATGTCAGATTGAATTCCGGGAGGAGGCATTACGCCAGGTCGCCCGGAAATCGATGGATCGAAAGACTGGGGCGCGCGGCTTGCGTTCTATACTGGAAAATGTTTTGCTGGATACGATGTATGACCTGCCATCTATGGGAAATGTCACCAAAGTCGTTATCGACGAAGCTGTCATCAATGGTGATTCCAAACCGCTGGTGATCTACGAAGGCGCCGAGATGTCCAGGGTGGCATCAGACTAAACAAGCCCTTTTGACTGATTTCAGGCGTCAAATAAAATGAGGAGGTGCTTGAAACAGATATACACCGACACCATATGGAATACATGACTATAGTCATCAATCGGTATTTGCTATGCAAGTAACCACTGAAAATCCGGATACGGTCTATCCCGTCCTGCCGTTACGGGACGTAGTAGTCTATCCACATATGGTGATCCCCCTTTTCGTCGGTCGTGAGAAATCCATCCTGGCCCTGGATAAATCCATGGGCAGCAATAAGCAGATACTTCTGGTAGCCCAGAAGAGTGCTGCGGAAGATGAGCCACAGGTTGACGGCATTTACAGCGTCGGCAGTCTGTCGAATATCCTGCAGTTACTGAAGCTGCCAGACGGGACCATCAAGGTCCTGGTGGAAGGGACCAAGCGCGCCAGGATACTTGAGTTTATTGAAGCGGATTCGATGTTCTCAGCGACCGCCGAACTGCTGGAACCTACTTACCACGACGAAAGAGAACTCGATATCCTCAGCCGCTCCGCTGTGAGCCAGTTTGAGCGGTATGTCAAACTAAACAAGAAGGTCCCACCGGAAATTTTATCTTCACTCTCCGGCATCGATGATAGCAGTCGGCTTGCTGACACGATTGCGGCCCACATGTCAGTCAAGATTGAGGAGAAACAGAATATCCTTGAGTATGTGGATATCCAGAAACGCCTTG
Source organism: Gammaproteobacteria bacterium (assembly GCA_046757565.1). Lineage (GTDB taxonomy): Bacteria > Pseudomonadota > Gammaproteobacteria > Eutrophobiales > Eutrophobiaceae > JBHHYN01. Next base: position 12,308 of record JBHHYN010000006.1, read on the forward strand.
AATACCTGATCTCCCTGATGGAGTCGGAAATCGACCTGTTGCAAGTGGAAAAACGCATTCGTGGCCGGGTCAAGTCACAAATGGAAAAGAGCCAGCGGGAGTACTATCTGAATGAGCAGATGAAGGCCATACAGAAGGAACTGGGGGAAATGGATGATGTCCCCAATGAGATAGAGGATCTCGCCGGCAAGATTGAGAAATCAGGCATGCCGAAGGAAGCCAGGGAAAAGGCGACCTCAGAGTTGAACAAGCTGAAAATGATGTCACCCATGTCCGCCGAGGCGACGGTAGTGCGGAATTATGTCGACTGGCTGGTCAGCGTACCCTGGAAAAAACGCAGCAGGATCTCGCGTGATATAACCAAGGCCGAGCAAATACTGGAAGCAGACCATTATGGCCTCGAAAAGGTCAAGGAGCGGATCCTGGAGTACCTGGCGGTACAGCAGCGGGTGAAAAAACTCAAAGGCCCTATCCTGTGTCTGGTTGGACCACCGGGTGTCGGCAAAACATCGCTGGGGCGTTCCATCGCCCGTTCCACCAATCGGAAATTTATACGTATGTCGTTAGGCGGTATCCGGGATGAAGCTGAAATTCGCGGTCACCGCAGGACCTATATCGGCTCGTTACCGGGGAAGATCATCCAGAGCATGTCCAAAGTGGGGAGCAAGAACCCGCTACTGCTCCTGGATGAAGTGGACAAGATGGCCATGGACTTTCGCGGAGACCCGGCCTCGGCTTTGCTGGAAGTCCTCGATCCGGAACAGAATCACACTTTTAATGACCACTATCTCGAGGTCGATTATGACCTCTCGGAAGTCATGTTCGTGACTACAGCAAACAGTCTTAATATACCACCGGCGTTGCTGGATCGCATGGAGGTGATCCGGATATCCGGTTATACGGAAGACGAAAAAGTCAATATTGCGACAAAATACCTGATTCCAAAACAGCTGGAAAGACATGGCTTGAAACGGAAGGAGATCTCTCTGGGTGAAGCCACTATCCGTGACATTATCCGTTACTACAGCCGTGAAGCCGGTGTCCGGAACCTGGAACGTGAAATCGCCAACATCTGCCGTAAGGTCGTTAAGAAGATACTGCTGAAACCCGATACAAAACGCATGATTGTCACCCCGCGACGGCTGGAAGGGCTGCTGGGGGTGAAACGCTACCGTTTCGGACGGGCGGAAGAAGAGGACCGTGTCGGTCAGGTTACCGGGCTGGCCTGGACGGAAGTGGGCGGTGAATTACTGACCATTGAAGCGGAGATGCTCCCCGGCAAGGGCAAGGTGACACGGACAGGCCAACTGGGAGATGTGATGAAGGAATCCATTGAAGCGGCGATGACAGTGGTCAGGAGCCGTAGTGAGGTGCTTAACATCGAACCCGATTTTTATAAAGAGCACGATTTCCATATCCACGTACCGGAGGGGGCGACGCCGAAAGATGGCCCCAGCGCCGGGGTTGCCATGTGTACCGCCATGGTCTCAGCCTTGACAGCCATTCCCGTGCACTCCAATGTGGCCATGACCGGAGAGATCACCCTGCGCGGTGAAGTGCTTCCGATAGGCGGTTTAAAGGAAAAGCTGCTGGCTGCCTTGCGTGGGGGCATCGATACGGTCCTGATTCCCTGGGAAAATGAACGGGAGCTGGTCGAGATACCGAAAAACATCAAACAAAATCTGGACATTCGCCCGGTGCGCTGGATCGATGAAGTGTTGGAAGTCGCGCTGCAAAGGATGCCAAACCCGAAACCCAAAACCGGCGAAGCGGCTGAAATTGTCAACAAAGATGATGCCTCTCCGGACAAGGAAAGGGAGGCCATCCGCCCGCATTAGTGGTTTTTTCAGGCGTATTTCTCTATTTTGTGAAAAATTACCCGGCTTCACCTTGACGGCAATCTGAGTGCTTGATATAAAGCATCGACTGGTGTTGTCCGGCCAAATCGGGATTTCACATATCTTTTTTTACACACTGCAATTCTTTAACTTGGGGAACCAGGGTAAGGGGAATAACTATCATGAATAAAGCTGAATTGATCGAAGCGGTTGCAGATTCTGCTGATGTATCGAAGGCTTCTGCAGGCCGCGCAGTAGATAGCACACTTGCTGCCATTACAAAGGCATTAAAAAAAGGTGATTCTGTTACATTAGTAGGGTTTGGAACTTTCTCTGTCCGTAAGCGTGCCGCCAGGAATGGCCGTAACCCGCGGACCGGAGATGTCATCAAAATCAAGGCTTCCAAGGTGCCTGGTTTCAAGGCCGGGAAAGCGCTCAAGGATGCCATAAACTAGCACGCCTTTTCAGGGGGGGTGCTTAGCTCAGTTGGGAGAGCGTCGCCCTTACAAGGCGAAGGTCGGGGGTTCGACCCCCTCAGCACCCACCAATACTTCCGGAGTGGTAGTTCAGTTGGTTTAGAATACCGGCCTGTCACGCCGGGGGTCGCGGGTTCGAGTCCCGTCCACTCCGCCAAATGCAGTTAAGATTCTAAGCGAGCATGCCGCATGCCTTTACAACTGAAAACAGGGCGCTTATGGCTGTGACCCTCTGTGGCGGGGCGTACCCGGTCAGGTACGCCCTTTTTTCATTTAAGTGACGGCATATTAATGTTACACATCGTTCGTAACTGGATTACCGGCTGGCTGGCGATAGTTATCGTCGCCTTGCTCATCATCCCTTTTGCCTTCTGGGGTATCAGCTACTATTTCGGCCAGGGAGGGGATGTGAATGCCCTGACGGTGAACGGGACCAAAATCAATCTGCAGCAGTATCAACGTGCCTACCAGACACTCCGTCAGCAATGGCAGGCTGCGCTGGGTGGCCGTATCCCGGCGGAACAGGAGGCGGCCCTGAAACAACGCACCGTGGACAGCCTTATCGAACGGGAATTGCTCAAGCAGATCAATGCATCGATAGGTCTGTGGGTCAACAATGTCCAGTTGAAAGAGACCATTAAATCCCTGCAGCCTTTTCAGGGTGAAGACGGTTTTGATACGAACCTTTATACCCGGGCCATCTCGCAACTGGGGCTATCACCGGCCGCATTTGAGCAGCAGATGCGCCAGGATATGCTTTCGGAACAGCTGCAAAGCGCGCTCATAGAGAGCGTTTTTGTTGCCCGGACAGATATTGAACAACTGGCGCAGCTGGAAAATCAGACGCGGAACATAGACTATGCAGTGCTTTCTTCCGATGCGTTGAAGGAGAGTATGGTGATAACGGATGACGATATCCATCAATATTACCAGGCGCACACAAATTTCTATATGGAGCCGGAAAAGATCAGGATTGCCTATATTGACCTCTCCCTGGACAGGATTGCTGCGGATATTCCTGTACAGGAAGATGAACTGCAGAGCTATTACAACAGCAACCGGGAAAATTATGATGTCGCTGAACAACGCAAGGTCAAACAGCTGTTTTTCAAGACCGGGAAGGACGCGGCGCAAGAACAAATTAACCGGGGGATGGCGAAGGCGCGGAAACTGGCTGATTTGGCCAGATCCGGGACATCTTTTGAAGACATAGCGGAACAGCATGCCGACGATCCCGGTCCTGAATTAGAGATGAGCGAACATGGTTTTATGACTCGGGGCATCATGGAACCGGAAGTGGATAAGGTCATGTTCAATATGAAGGAGGGAGATATAAGCGATCCGATACAGACCAAAAACGGTATTTACGTACTCAAGCTTGAGAAGATCACGGGGGGGACTGCGAATACCTTCGAGAACGTGCGCGATCAAGTCGAAAAAGATTATCGTCATAACCGGGCGGAGACCCGCTTCTTTGATCTGGCGGATAAACTTGCAACGCTTGCCTATGAACATCCCGATACGCTGGATGTCGCCGCTGAGGAGATTGCTATACAGGTTCAGGAAAGCGGGTTCTTCAGCCGGCAACAACAGGATGACGCCCTGCTCCAGAATCCCAGGATTATTTCGGCCGCTTTCAGCGATGATGTATTGCTGAACGGGAATAACAGTGAACCCATTGAAATCGGGGATAACAGAGTGGTTGTCCTGCGGGTGACGGAACATCTGCCGGAGAAGAAAAAACCACTACAAGAAGTGCGGGAACGCATCATTACAAGGCTTAAGTACGAACGCGCCAGAAGGGAGAATCAGGACAGGGGCGCTACGATTATCAAGGCATTGCGAAACAATGTTTCCAGGGACGAGGTGGCGGTAAAGTATAACTTCGAATGGCAGCATAAAACAGCAGTCAAACGTGATGACGTGCAGGTAAACCGTTCTGTGTTGAGGACGGCTTTCCGACTTGGACGGCCACAGCCGGGCAAGCCGTTATACGGTGGGAATCTGCTGGGAAGCGGTGATTATGCAGTGGTCATTGTTAACGAGGTTAATGATGCTGAGACCGGAACTTTAAAGGATGAAGAATTAGTCACGATACGCGATCAGCTACAGAAACAGTTGGCTGCTGATACATGGACCCGGTTTATGAGGGACCTGAAAGAGCAGGCGGATATTCATGTTTATTCGAAAAACCTGTAACACATCTGGTTAAAGATGAACATGGCCGGCTTGCATATTGCCCCGGCGACCCGTTAGCGGCCCTGGTCACGAGCAGGTAATACACTTTCTATTACTGCAGCACCGACGCTGTCCCCCCAGACATTGACGGTTGTCCGTATCCTGTCCAGGAACCAATCCACCGCCAGTAACAGGCCGATGCCCTGCAGTGGCAGGCCGACTGCAGAGAGCACGATGATCATCGTGACCAGACCGGCCTGAGGAATCCCGGCTGCGCCAATTGCGGCCAGCGTCGCAGTAATAAATATGATTACTTGCTGGGTAAAGCCCATATCGAAGCCATAGGCCTGAGCGATAAACATGACGGCAACGGCCTCATACAGTGCCGTGCCATCCATGTTTACAGTGGCGCCCAGTGGTAACACGAATTTCACTGCGCGTTTGTCCACACCGGCTTCAATGGCGCACTCCATGGTCAGGGGAAGGGTCGCGGAGGAACTGGCCGTACCGAATGCCGTGATCAGGGCACGCAGTAAACTTACCAGGTATTCGCGCCCGCGTTTGCTGAACAGGAGCAGGATCGTAAACAGGATAATTGAATGAATCATAAGTCCCGAGATAACAGTCAGGATATACCAGGCAATGGAAGCGACCTGTTGCTTGAAAGCCTGTCCGCCTCCGCTGGTTCCGAGTTGAGAAGCAATTAATGCAAATATGCCGACTGGTGAGAGATACATGATCCAGATCACCAGTTTCATCATGACTTCATTGAGGCCATCGAAGAAACCGATGAGTGTCTTGGCCTTGTCCCCAATCGTTGTCAATGCAGCGGCAAAGAATAAACAGAAGACGATGACGGCCAGTAACCGGGTATTATCCGAGGCGGCGCCGATCAGATTGGGGGCGACCAGGGAGCGGATGATCGCGTCGATACCGGTGGGCTTGCTGCTCGCGACCTGGTCAGGAAGAGAATGGCTCAGTTCCGTTATGCCCGTTCCCGGTTCGAACAGGTTGACGAGGATGAGTCCGATCAGCACTGCGATGGCCGTGGTGCAGGCATAGTAGAGGAGAGTCAATCCGCCAATTTTGCCCAGTTTGCGGACATCGCCAATCGAGGTAATACCGCTGATGACAGCAGCCACAATGAGTGGAATGATGGTCATTTTCAATGCATCCAGGAACAGCTGTCCCAGCCAGGCGACGGATGACATGGATTTCCCGAAGAACCAGCCGCACAGCATACCGGCGACTGCGCCGATAAATATTGCCAGGAGCAATTTATTAGAATGTTGCATCAGGGCTGAAAGACAAGGAAAGCACGCGACAGATACGGTTGTATGGGCGGAAGTGGGTCATTAAGTTTGAGTTCGCAGCAGCAACCGGGAACATTCGGCTGTCGCAAGCGCATGGAGTGTAACAGTGGTCGCAGGGAGTAGGGGAACAGTTTCCGAACAGGTTTTCGAACGCAGACCGAACACTTGTCGAGAGGACACGAAGAATAAAGAGTTCAAGATACAAGACCAGAATAATAATCTCCCTATACTCTGTGACTCAGTGGTGAGTTAAATAGCGCCTACAGAGTTATAGCCGCAATCGACATAGGTCACTTCGCCGGTTATTGCCGAGGCATAATCGGAGCAGAGAAAGGCAGCAACATTGCCTACCTCCTCGATGGTGACATTGCGGCGTAACGGTGAGACTTTTTCAACCTGGGACAGGAAACTTTTGAGCCCTTTGATGCCCGACGCAGCAAGCGTACGGATCGGTCCGGCAGAAATGGCGTTTACTCGAATGCCCTCCGGCCCGAGGCTGGACGCCATATAGCGTACATTGGCCTCGAGGCTGGCCTTGGCGACTCCCATGACATTGTAATTGGGCATGGCCCGTACCGCCCCGATATAGGTCAGGGTCAGCATGGCGCCACGGTGGCCCTGCATCATCGGTCTTGCCGCATCGCCCAATGCCGTAAAGCTATAGGAGCTTATTTCATGCGCCATGAGGAACCCTTCCCGGGTCACATTCTCCAGGTATTCCCCTTCCAGTTGTTCACGGGGGGCATGGGCGACGGAGTGAATCAGGATATCAAGATGGTCCCAGTAGTCGTCAAGATGTTCAAATACCGCACTGATTTCCTCGTCATCGGCAACATCGCAGGGTATGGTGATTTCTGATCCGGTTTCGGTGGCAAACTTTTCCACCCGTCCGCGTAGTTTTTCGTTTTGATAGGTGAAGGCCAGATCGGCGCCTTCGCGGTGCATGGCCTGGGCAATGCCCCAGGCAATAGAACGGTGACTCGCAACTCCAACAATTAATACACGCTTGCCATCAAGAAGACCCATAAATAATACCTTTCGTTAAACGGTTCAGGAATTTGTTTTTTTATTGGTTGTCAACAGTGTACAGAATAACAGCCATGTTTATAATGCCATAGTCTGAATTTTTTGCTATATCAATCTAATGCTCAAGCTGATCCATCTGTTTGTATTGGGAATAATCCTTGTTGCGGGGGGGTGTTCGGGATCAATCTGGAATGATCCCTATCCTGCCGGTGAGGGTAAACAAAATATTTACTATGATTCTTTTTCGGAACGTCCAAAACACCTGGATCCGTTAATCTCCTACAGTTCAGATGAATATACGTTTATTGCCCAGATCTATGAGCCACCCCTGCAATACCATTTTCTGAAACGGCCATACCAACTGGCGCCATTAACCGCCACCAATGTCCCCCAACCCAGGTATCTGGATGCTGCAGGCCAACCCCTGCCGGACACTGTGCCCACAGAGGAGGTAGCCTACAGCGACTACCGTATACACATCCGGCAGGGAATTGAATACCAGCCGCACCCTGCCTTTGCCAGGGACAAGGAAGGACATTATCTCTATCTCGGCTTGAGACAAGAGGACCTGGAAGGTGTGCATACGCTGGATGACTTTCCACAAAAGGGAACCCGTGAGCTGACGGCTGCAGACTATGTTTATCAAATCAAACGGTTGGCCCATCCTCACTTGCATTCCCCAATCGCCGGCCTCATGAGCGGATACATTGTCGGCTTGTCCGGGCTGGCAAAAGATCTGGCTGCCTTTGATCAGACTACAACCCGGGATCACAAGGCAAATGGCTATATTGACCTTAATGATTTTGATCTGGAAGGTGCCAGGGTGATTGACCGCTATACCTACGAAATAAGGATTAAGGGAAAATACCCGCAATTTATCTACTGGCTGGCCATGCCGTTTTTTGCCCCAATGCCGTGGGAGGCGGAACGTTTCTATACCCAGCCGGGTTTGCAGGAACGCAATATAACCCTGGATTGGTACCCGGTCGGCACAGGGCCTTTTATGTTGACACAAAACAACCCTAATCTTCATATGGTTATGGCGCGTAATCCCAATTTTCACGGTGAGAAATATCCATTAGAGGGTGAAGCCGCTGATCGGCAACTTGGCCTGTTGGAAGATGCGGGAAAACCACTACCGTTCATCGATAAGGCAGTGTTCAGCCTTGACAAGGAATCGATTCCAACCTGGAACAAATTTTTACAAGGCTACTACGATACTTCCGGCATCAGTTCCGACAGTTTTGATCAGGCCATTCAATTCAATACCCAGGGCAATGCAGGTCTGACGAAAGCAATGCAGAAGAAGGGTATAGAGTTGCTGACAGCAGTGACCACCTCATCCTACTACATGGGGTTTAACATGCTTGACCCGACAGTCGGCGGCGGCAGCGAGCGGGCGCGCAAATTACGGCAGGCCATATCTATCGCAGTCGACTATGAAGAGTTTATTACTATTTTTCAAAATGGGCGTGGCGTGGCTGCACAAGGCCCGATCCCGCCCGGGATCTTCGGCAGCAAGGGCGGTCAGGCAGGTATCAACCATTATGTATACACATGGGTCAATGGTAAACCGGAACGCAAATCCGTAGAGGCGGCAAGACGCTTATTGGCGGAGGCGGGTTATCCACAGGGAATAAATTCGGAAACAGGAAAACCTGTGGTGCTTTATCTGGACTCGGTGGACCGGGGGCCGGATACAAAACCCCTGAATAACTGGTTGATCAAGCAGTTTAATAAATTGCATATACAGCTCGTCATTCGCGGTACAGATTACAACCGTTTTCGTGAAAAGATGCGCAAGGGAACGGCCCAGATATTTCAGTGGGGCTGGAATGCTGATTATCCGGACCCCGAGAATTTTCTTTTTTTGCTGTACGGTCCCAATGCGAAAGTGATGCACAACGGCGAGAATGCGGCCAACTACGAAAATCCTGAATATGATATTCTGTTCAATGAAATGAAAAATATGGAAAACGGACCCGAGCGTCAGGCCGTCATCGACAAGATGATCGAGCTTGTCCGGCATGATGCCCCCTGGTTATGGGGATTCCATCCCAAGGCCTTCTCCCTGCACCATAGCTGGTTTCACAATGCAAAGCCTAATCTCATGGCCAACAATACCTTGAAATACATACGTATCGATCCGGTACTACGCCATCAGATGCGCATTAAATGGAATGCTCCTGTTCTGTGGCCTTTGCTCGTTCTTTTCATAATCCTCGTAGTAAGTGTCATTCCTGCTGTAATGACCTACCTGAACAGGGAGCGGTCGGCCGCCATATGATCGCCTATATTATAAGGAGGGTGTTCTATGCGGTGCCTATTCTTATAGGGGTAAACATCCTGACCTTTTCCCTGTTCTTTATCGTGAATGACCCGGATGATATGGCGCGTATGCATCTGGGACCAAAACATGAAAGCGAGGAAGCGCTGGCAAAATGGAAACATGATCTCGGTTATGATAAACCTCTGTTCTGGAATTCACAGGTGGATGGGGTAGCGCATCTGACCGATACAATTTTCTATACCAAGTCTGTTCGCTTATTTGTGTTCGATTTTGGACAGTCCGACAGTGGCCGCAACATAGATTATGATATCAGCCAGCGAATGTGGCCCAGTCTGGCGATTGCAATTCCCGGTTTGCTGGTCGGACTGCTGGTGAATATCAGCTTTGCCCTGCTGGTGGCATTCTTTCGTGCAACCTACATCGATGTATGGGGTATGGTACTGTGCGTCGTACTGATGTCTATTTCCGCCATGTTCTATATTATTGGCGGGCAATTTTTGGTGGGAAAATTATTGCATCTGGTTCCCATATCAGGTTATGACACTGGACTGGATGCGGTTAAGTTTATTTTGTTGCCCATCATCGTTGGCGTGATTGGGGGAATTGGTGCAGGAACACGCTGGTACCGGACCATCTTTCTGGAAGAGATAAACAGGGATTATGTCCGTGCTTCACGCGCAAAGGGGTTGTCGGAAACTCTGGTCATGACCAGACATGTGTTGAGAAATGCGTTGATTCCCATTCTGACAGGAGTCGTGGCAATTTTACCGTTGCTGTTTTTAGGCAGTCTGATCACGGAGTCGTTCTTTGGTATTCCAGGTCTTGGCAGCTATACCATCGATGCCATACAGAGGCAGGACTTTGCTATTGTGCGATCCATGGTATTTCTCGGATCGGTCCTTTATATCGTCGGTTTATTACTGACTGATATCTCCTATACCATGGTTGATCCGCGTGTCCGCCTAAGTTGAGATAGATATATAACAAAAACACATTGATTCTCATGGCTGGTCTTGTTTTTCTCTGGACAGATATACTTATCTATCTACTGGTTCTGGTAATCATTGTATTTATTGTTTACACACGTGGCAGGGAACACTTACGGGCGCCCTGGAGGCAGGTGGCACGTAGCCGTCTCGGCATGTGTTCGGCCGTGATACTGTTCACGTATATCGTTATAGGGTTGCTGGATTCTGTCCACTTTTATCCAAAACTTGACAGAGCTGGAGTAAATGGCGGGGAACTGATATCAAGCGAAGTAATCAGCCTGTTCGATAAAATTGTGTTGCCTCTGAAAAATAACTATGAGAAGACCTATTCCGCACCCTTTGCGATACACTTGTATGCAAAGGAGACCATTGAACTTCCTGAAGGGAGACAGGTACGTAAATATCCAAGACTGAAATATGGTGGCGCGCACCTGCATAATCCGGACACGGACAAGCTTGCAGATATCCTGAAGACATCCATTTACGCTGCTATACATGCATTGATTGCCTGGTCGGTTCTTGCATTTATCTTAATCGCGTGGCTTGCATGCCGGTCGGGGAAAAAAATCAGGCATGAATTCTCTGAAATCGTAAAAGGAGAGACGGATATACCCTGGGTTACGATCCTGGCGGTAACGGGTATTGTTATTTTATGTATCTTTGTGTCGGCAGAGTTAAGCACCAGGTATCATATCTTCGGGACCGACAAGATTGGTCAGGATGTTTTTTACCAGGCCCTTAAGAGTATTCGTACGGGACTCGTTATCGGAACATTGACTACCCTGGTCATGTTGCCCTTTGCCATATTCCTGGGTATTTCCGCTGGCTATTTCCGCGGCTGGATTGATGACGTCGTGCAATATATCTACACGACACTCAACTCCATCCCCAGTGTATTGCTTATCGCCGCAGCAGTCCTGATGTTACAGGTGTATATGTATAATCACGCGGAGAGTTTTACCAATCTGGCGAGCCGTCAGGATTTACGTCTGCTGTTTCTCTGTTTCATCCTGGGTGTTACAAACTGGACCGGGCTTTGCCGCCTGTTACGGGGTGAGACCCTGAAGCTGAGGGAGGTCGAATATATTCAGGCCGCCCAGGCCTTTGGGGTGGACAGCCTTACGATCATCACCCGGCATATTTTGCCGAACGTCCTGCACATAGTGCTGATCTCAGTGGTGCTTGATTTCAGTTCACTGGTGCTGGCAGAAGCGGTATTGGCCTACATCAATATTGGCGTTGACCCAACTATGATAAGCTGGGGTAACATGATCAACGGCGCCCGTCTGGAAATGGCGCGTGAACCAATCGTCTGGTGGTCACTGGCCGCAGCCTTTATCTTTATGCTCGGACTTGTGTTATCCGCAAATCTGTTTGCGGACGCGGTTAGGGATGCATTTGATCCGCGAATCAGACAAAATAGCTAACGGCGAGGTGAATGTGCGTCAACATTAAGACGGCCGGAATGAGAATGGCGGCAAGAAATGACTACAGAAAAAAACAGTAAAAAAGGCGGCAACAGCGTCTGCATCGTCGACGGCGCCCGTACCCCCCTGCTCAGGGCCCGTGGTATTCCCGGACCATTCGCTGCCGCGGATCTGGCGGTTTATGCGGCGCGGCCATTATTGGCGAGGCAGTCCTTCGAGCCGCAACAACTGGATGAAGTGATCCTGGGTTGCATCATGCCCTCGCCGGATGAGGCGAATATAGGGCGTGTGGTGTCACTGCGGCTGGGTTGTGGCGAGAGTGTCCCGGCCTGGACGGTACAACGTAATTGCGGTTCCGGTATGCAATCAGTGGACAGCGCCACGCGCGATATCCTTGCCGGCCGGGCCGATCTGGTACTCGCCGGTGGTACCGAGGCAATGAGCCATGCACCCTTACTGTTCAGCAAGGCCATGGTGACCTGGCTCGGCAGATTTTCAGGGACTCGGGAACTTCCCGGTAAGTTACAGGCACTGATGCGATTTCGGCCTGGATTGTTACGGCCGGTTATCGCCTTGCTCAAGGGCCTGACGGATCCGGTCGTGGGTCTGAATATGGGGCAGACCGCGGAAGTGCTTGCCCATCGTTTCGGCCTTGACAGGGAAGAACTGGATGCCTATGCGGTGCAGAGTCATCAACGTATCGACGCCGCACAGAAGGAGGGGCGCCTGCAGGAGATAGAGGTCATTTATGACACGGATGGAAATTATTATGACCATGATGATGGCGTCCGCCCGGACAGCTCCATAGAAAAGCTGGCCAGATTAAAACCCGCCTTTGACCGGGAATTCGGTCTGGTAACCGCGGGTAACAGTTCACAGATAACCGATGGCGCCGCCTGGCTTATCCTGGCCAGTGAAAGGGCGGTGAAGACCCATCAATTGCCCGTTATCGGCCGCATCATCGACACTGAATGGGCGGGAGTCAAACCATCGCAAATGGGGCTGGGTCCGGTGCATGCCATGACCCCGGTTATGAAACGCCAACATCTCTCCATTGATGACATCGGTTACTGGGAGATTAACGAGGCCTTTGCGGCCCAGGTTCTTGCCTGCCTGGCTGCCTGGCGGGATCCGAAATATTGCCGCGAGCAGCTGCATCTGCGTTCGGCAATGGGGGAGATCGATCCGGCGCGGTTAAATGTCGATGGCGGCGCCATCGCCATCGGTCACCCGGTCGGGGCCAGCGGCGCCAGGATCATCCTGCATCTGTGTCATGTGCTCGCACACAATGATGCCGCCAAGGGTATGGCCTCCATCTGTATCGGTGGTGGCCAGGGTGGCGCCATGCTCATAGAACGCTGATTTATACTTTGTCCTTTGTCAGTGGTCAGTGGTTAGTGGTCAAGTGATCCTTATATAGGTTTTATAATATTCGTTCTCTATGTAACTACAAATAAAGAACAACTGACTAATGACTAAACGATACAAACACTGGCATCTCGATACCGACGACAACAATATCGTCTGGTGTCATTTTGACAGGCAGGGGGCATCGACCAACGTACTGTCATCAGGAGTCCTGGCAGAATTTGATCGGATAATCGAAGGCATTGAGAGCACTTCCCCCCAGGGCTTGATTATCCTCTCAGACAAGCCGAACGGTTTTATTGCCGGCGCCGATATTGTTGAATTTACCGCCATTAAGGACCGCAAACAGGCGCACGAGATCATAACCGGGGTACATGCCCTGTTTCATCGTCTGGATGCCCTCACTTGTCCGACATTAAGTCTCATCAATGGGTTCTGTTTGGGCGGGGGACTGGAACTGGCGCTCGCTTGCCGTTATCGTGTTGCGCTGGATGATCCTGCTACACGCCTGGGGCTGCCGGAAGTAAAGTTGGGTATTCATCCGGGTTTTGGCGGCACGGCCCGTTTTATCCGGTTGGTGGGGGCCCTGCCTGCCTTGTCCATGATGCTGGCAGGGCGTACGGTCGATGCCCGCAAGGCCGGAAAGATGGGGCTGGTTGACCGGGTTGTGCCGGAACGTCAATTCAGAAACGCCGCGGTAGCGCTGGTTCGTCGATCACCCCCCCGGCATAAACCGGGTTTGCTGAAGAGGCTGGCGAATCACTCCCTGGCCAGGCCGTTGCTGGCTAGATTTCTACGCAGTGAACTGCACAAACGGGTCAATCCGCACCATTATCCGGCCCCCTTCGCTCTGCTTGACCTGTGGGAGAAACAGGGGGGGGACGAGCAGGCCATGCTTGCCGCGGAAGTGGAATCTGTTGCCGATCTTATTACCAGTGAAATATCCAGGAATCTGGTCCGGGTCTATCTGCTGCAGGATCGCCTGAAATCCTCAGGTGCTGTCCGGGACTACCGGCCGCAACACGTACATGTGATCGGCGCCGGTGTCATGGGCGGCGATATTGCCGCCTGGTGCGCCTATAAAGGCTATAACGTGACCCTGCAGGATCGCGGTCCCGAATATATAGCCCCGGCCGTTAAACGGGCCTACAGGCTTTTCAAGAAGCGCCTGAAGGCGCCAAACCGGGTCACGGCGGCGATGGACAGACTGTCTCCGGATGTCCGGGGTCTTGGCATCACGCAGGCTGATGTCATCATAGAGGCGATTGTTGAAGATGCCGGGGTCAAAACCGCACTGTTCAGTCAGCTTGAAGCTGGTGTAAAGACCGATGCGCTCCTGGCAACCAATACCTCGAGCATTCCTCTGGATGAAATCAGCCAGTCCCTTAAGCAGCCTGAGCGGCTGGTAGGTATGCATTTTTTCAATCCCGTGGCGCAGATGCAGTTGGTCGAGATCGTCCATTCAGCCAAAACGGCGCCCGAATGGCTGGATAAGGCCAGCATGTTCTGCCGATACATCGATCGTTTGCCCTTGGCAGTGGCGAGTTCCCCGGGATTTCTGGTCAATCGAGTTCTTACCCCTTATCTGCTTGAAACCGTCATACTGCTTGAAGAGGGTGTCCCGGCCGCAAGCATCGACAAGGTGGCGAAGGGGTTTGGTATGCCCATGGGTCCGGTAGAACTGGCCGATACGGTGGGTCTGGATATCTGTCTCACTGTTGCGGAGAACATGGCGGCGACGACCATCGATGTCACCATCCCGGAGAAGTTGAGGCAGATGGTCGATGCGGGCCATCTGGGCAGGAAAAGCGGCAAGGGATTTTACGAATACCACAAGGGCAAGCCCCGTAAAACGGCTACACGGTTGCAGGTTCCTGACGATCTGGAAGACAGGCTGGTTCTCAGGCTATTGAACGAATGTGCCGCCTGTCTGCGTGAACAACTGGTTGCGGATACTGAGTTACTCGATGCCGGGATGATCTTTGGGACCGGCTTTGCCCCGTTCAGAGGTGGCCCGTTGCATTATGCCGGGCAGCGGGGATACCAGGCCGTAGTCGACCGGCTCATCGTTTTACAGGAAGTACATGGCGACCGGTTTGCTCCTGACAGGGGGTGGGATTTGTTGATGGGCAATTAATAGGCCGATGGCTCTAACAGAGGAGGTCATTACTCCGGATACGGCAAAGACCCTGCCCGGCCTGTTTCGTGAACGTGTACGGCGCACGCCTGAGGCGATCGCCTACCGGTTTTTCGATGCATTGAACGGTGTCTGGGCGGATTATTCCTGGGGCGCCATGGCCAGAGAAGTTGCCCGCTGGCAGATGGCTTTTGCGAAAGAGGCACTCGATCCGGGCGATCGGGTCGCCCTTATGGCGCGTAACTCAAGGTTTTGGGTCATGTTCGATCAGGCTGCCCTGGGTCTGGGTCTGGTGGTAGTTCCCTTGTATACGGAAGATCGTGCGGACAACGTGGACTACATATTGCGGGATGCCGGTGTCAAATTACTTATTCTTGGGGGACCGCCACAATGGGATCGTCTGCATAAAAAAATTAAAACAACGCGTACATTGATACGGATTATCAGTATTGCAGAGCTGTCCGATAACGAGGAAAAGAGACTTGCCTCACTGGGCGCCTGGTTACCACAGCAGGTGCAGGGACCGGACTTGCCCCCTCTCGATCCGGATGCGCTGGCGACGATTGTCTACACATCGGGCACGACCGGTCGGCCAAAAGGAGTGATGCTGAGTCACAGGAATATCCTCAGCAACGCCTATAGCGGTCTGCAGACAGTTACTGTTACTCCGGATAATGTTTTTCTTTCCTTTTTGCCCCTGTCCCATACCCTGGAACGCACAGTCGGTTATTATCTGCCCATGATGGCGGGGGCAACGGTGGCCCATGCCCGCAGCATTCCGGAACTGGCCAGGGATTTACAGATCATTAAACCCACCGGGCTCATATCGGTGCCCAGAATCTTCGAACGGATGTATGTGCGGGTGAAGGATAATCTGGCTGCACAACCGCCCATAGCCCGCAGGATATTTCAGCTAACGGTAGATATTGGTTGGCAGCGGTTTGAATATCTACAGGGCAGGGCAAAGTGGCGCCCCGGCTTGTTACTTTGGCCAGTATTAAAAAAAGCTGTTGCCGATAAAATTACACAACAGTTAGGTGGTCACCTCAAGGTTGTCATTAGTGGAGGGGCAGCACTTTCCCCGGAGGTTTCCAGGGTATTTATTGCCATGGGTGTCCCGATACTGCAGGGATATGGACTGACAGAGGCCAGTCCGGTGGTGAGCGTCAATCGCCTGGATGATAATATTCCAGCCAGTATCGGCACTGCATTTCCGGGTGTAGAAGTCAGGATTGGTGAGGATGATGAATTGTTGGTCCGGGGTGAAAATGTGATGCTCGGTTTCTGGAACAATCCGCAAGCCACTGGGTCGGTAATCGATGCGGAGGGTTGGTTATATACCGGGGATAAAGCACGGATCGAAGACGGTCATATCTATATCACCGGACGTATTAAAGATATCATCGTCCTGGCGAACGGTGAAAAGGTGTCACCCACGGATATGGAGATGGCCATTACAGCAGATCCGCTCTTTGATCAGGTGATCCTCATTGGAGAAGCCTGTCCCTACTTGACGGTGCTTGCTGTATTGAACGAGACGCAATGGACAAAGCTGGACGGTGAGAAAAAACAGGAGGCAGCAGCTCAACAGCAGATTGATATGGAACAGATTCTTTTGGAAAGGGTCAGGCGCTGTTTGCATGATTTCCCAGGCTATGCCCAGGTGCACCGCATTACCTGCATCAAAGAGGCATGGACTGTTGAAAACGGATTACTCACACCGACACTGAAAGTGAAACGCAAGCAGGTACAGGCCCGTTATATGGACGAGATTAAACAGATGTATACAGGGCATACACTTTAACGTTCAAGGTTCAGGGTTCAAAGTTCAAAACCCTGAACCTTGAACCCTGAACCGTGAACCTTGAACCTTAAACCTTGAACATGTCGTTGCCATTGTTAACAGTTGCAAATATGCAAACCTGGTTTGGTACGGGGGAAAATCCCGTTAAGGCCGTGGATGGGATCGATTTCATCATTAACAAGGGTAAGACATTTGTCCTGCTTGGGGAATCCGGTTGCGGGAAATCCGTCACGGCCTTATCGATAATGCGCTTATTACCAACGGCCGCGCGGATCGTAGGAGGAACTGTTCATCTGCACGATCAAGACCTGTTTGAACTTCCAGAACATGCTATGCGAAAAGTCCGTGGCAACCGCATCGCCATGATATTCCAGGAACCGCAGAGTTCACTCAATCCGGTATTAACAGCGGGCCAACAGATCGGGGAGACGCTGAAACAGCACAAGGGACTGACAGGAAGATTACAACGAAACCGTATTCTTGAATTGCTGGATGCAGTGGGTATCCCTGAACCACAGCGTCGCATTGATGAATATCCACATCAGTTTTCAGGCGGTATGAAACAGCGCATCATGATCGCTATTGCCCTGGCTGGCGAACCGGAACTACTCATCGCCGATGAACCGACCACGGCACTGGATGTCACCATCCAGGCACAGGTACTGGAATTGTTAAAGCGGCTGCAACAGCAGACAGGCATGGCCATCCTGTTTATTACTCATGATATGGGCGTGGCATCGCAAATGGCAGACACTATCGGTGTTATGTATGCCGGCAAGATTGTAGAATCAAAGGGTAACAGGGAATTTTTTAGTGGACATGAACATCCCTACTCACAGGAGTTATTTGATGCACTGCCGAGCAGGGAGAAACGGGAGCGCGAGGCTTCAGGTAAACCGGCGACGCGGAGACATGAACCAGGTTCCATGCTCACTGTTACTGATCTCAAGGTATACTTTCCGATCCGCAAGGGTCTGTTCAAACGCACAGTGGGCTATGTTAATGCTGTTGATGGTGTATCCATCGAGATTGCAAGCGGTGAAACAGTGGCAATAGTCGGCGAGTCGGGATCAGGCAAAACAACAATGGGGAAGGGCATCCTGCAACTGCTCCATCCGACGAATGGTAATGTTATGTTCAATGGCGAGGATTTAACCGGCTTATCCGCGAAAGAACTGCGTAGTCATCGTTCGGATATACAGATTGTATTTCAGGATCCCTATTCATCCATGAATCCACGCATGATGGTTGCAGATATTATTGCGGAAGGGATGATCGCCCAGGGAATTGGGGAAAATCATTTGGAACGCCTGCAAAGGGTGGACGCATTACTACAGCAGGTGGGGCTTTCGGCGGATTACAAATTTCGCTATCCTCATGAATTTTCCGGTGGTCAACGCCAACGGATCTGTATAGCCCGGGCCCTCGCAGTAGAACCAAAACTGATAATTTGCGATGAACCAACCAGTGCGCTTGATGTTTCCGTACAATCACAGATTCTTGAGTTACTGAATGATTTGCAGAGGAAACTGGGGCTGGCCTATCTGTTTATTACCCATAATATTGCTGTGGTGGAATATTTTGCCTACTATGTGGCGGTAATGTACCGGGGAAAGATTGTAGAACATGGCCTGGTTGATGATGTCTTGCTCAATCCAAAACATGAATACACGCGTGAATTATTATCTGCCGTGCCGAAAATAGAAGCCGGTACAAAGAGACCGGTTTCAGGTAAAGCAACCATATAAAAATCTTACAGTTGATGACGGACGCACTGGCATTGATCTTCAAAGCGCTTGAATTCGCGGCAAGGAAACATCGTGATCAACGGCGCAAGGACGCGGATGCCACGCCTTACATCAATCATCCCATCGAACTTGCCAAAGTACTGGTCAACGAAGGTAATGTGGCTGATCTGAACGTTCTTGTTGCCGCTATCTTGCATGACACGGTGGAGGATACCACCACCACAGAGGAAGAGATAGAAAAGGTGTTTGGTAAAAGTATTGCCGATATTGTAATGGAAGTCACCGATGATAAATCCCTTCTTAAAGACGAGCGTAAAAGCCTGCAAGTTAAAAATGCAACTCATTGCAGCCGTGAAGCAAAACTTGTGAAACTGGCGGATAAAATCTGTAATCTCAGGGACATCTCCAAGCATCCTCCAGTTGACTGGTCTGTGAAAAGAAAGCAGGAATATTTTGATTGGTCAAAACAGGTCATTGACGGAATACGAGGAGTCAATACAGATCTGGAAAAGTTGTTTGACATGGAATATGAGAACAAACCCAACCGGCAGGGATAAGGGCCATCCCCATAGGTTAAAGAAGTAAATAATCAGAGTCATCTTAATTAATCTGGAGAAAAAAATGTATAGAGTAATCGCGCCGGTTTTTACAGCACTTCTGGCTATATCGTCTTATGTATCTGCGACAGTACAGACGGATGAGATCGATCCGGTTGCTGTCTCCCCCGACAAGTACCGGGTATTGCTGGAGAATGAATATGTCCGTGTCGTGGAGTACCGGGTAAACCCGGGAGAGCATGACAATTGGCATACTCATCCTGCCAAGGTTTCCTATGTTGTGTCCGGCGGTACCTTAAAGATCACCACTGGCGAGGGTAAATCTTTTGTTGTAGAAGAAGAATCAGCTTCAACTCGCTGGTTTGGAGCCGTTGGCAGGCATTTTGGGGAGAACGTAGGCGATACAACGGTTCGTATCGTATTTGTCGAAATTAAAGGAATCGATACGATTAAGGAAGATTTAAACAAGTTTGTGAGTGATGGGAATAACAGGTAAAAAGGAGTTGGTTCCATAATTATCCTGGATTCCTGAGTGTATAGAGTAAAACGCGAAGCACTGTCAGTAGAAAAACTGAAGTGTCTCTCTCCGGAGGAATGAAGAATGAGCGCATACTGTATTTTTGATATCCGCGAGGTGACCGATCCCGGGAAAATGAGCGAATACCGGCAGCTCGTTGGTCCAACGGTTGAAGCATTCAACGGCCGGTTCCTGGTTACAGGTGGGGAGTTCTCTGTAATGGAGGGAGACTGGCAACCGGTTTTCCCTGTCATTATCGAGTTTCCCAGCCTGCAGGCGGCACATGATTGGTATGACTCAGAGGCATACCGTGGACCCAGGGCGCTGCGGCTGGAAGCGTCCCGGGGCAATGCCGTATTTATCGAAGGTTTATAAGGACTGGGCAACGCCTGTTTTAGATCGGTACAGGTGTTTCTACAGTGCAGTGACTGGAGAAGAGTGGTGGCACTTACACTTTTTTCATCAAATGGATCCCGGCACATAGCAGCGAAACAGATACAGCTCTGCCTCTGGCGAGATCATTCCGGCGCGCAACATGAGTGGGCACGGACATGGATAACAACTCTTGATTGTCATTAACTCTGATAGTTACTGATGAGGATTCGCCAAGAGGGATAAACTCTTCAATGGCCCCTTTGACCGGGTTTTCTCTTTCTCCCTTCGATGGCCGATCACGCCGATGCAGTATTATGTTCTCCGCCGGGATTACCCAGTCTATCCGGTCGCCGGTTGCAAACTCCGGCCGGTAAGACGCTTCCAGTGTATACTCAAACCATCGAATAAAGGTCTTTTGTTGTGCGTGATCATGCCCATGAATGGCGCCCGTAAAAATATTATAGTGGCCTGTCAGATAGGCGACATCTGCATTCTCGGGATTTGACATAATCTTATGTGGTGTATCCGTCTGCAGGGTCTTGCCATGATGAATGATGCAGATTTTGTCTGCTATCCTTCTGGCTTCGTTCAGATCATGGGTAACATGGATAATCGGCATATGCAGCCGGCTGCGCAGTTGCACGAGTTCACGCACGAGCTTCCTGCGGGTCTGTTGATCCACGGCGGAAAAGGGTTCATCAAGGAGCAGGACATCCGGCTTACGTGCGAGTGCACGCGCCAGGGCAATGCGCTGCTGTTGTCCGCCCGAAAGTTGGTGCGGGCGGCGTTTCTCCAATCCTTCCATGTTCACCATCTGTAACAATTGTTTTGCCCGCCGGGTGCGGTTTTCCTTTTCTGCCTGTCCGAGTGCAATGCTGATGTTATCCAGCGCGGTCAGGTGCGGGAACAGCGCATAGTGCTGGAATACCAGGCCGATACGCCGCCGCTGTATCGGGATGTCTCGTTGTGTTTCGTTATCGAACCAGGTTTGACCACAGCACACAATTTTTCCCGTGGTGGGTTTATACAGTCCGGCAATGCTTCTTAACACAGTAGACTTTCCGCTACCCGACGGGCCGACGATGACCAGGATCTCCTTGTTCTTACAGGTGAATTCCACCTCAAGCGGGATCGGCCCGGCTTGTCGTAACTGCACGGATATCCAGGTTTCAGGCATGGCGTTTTGCTAATCTGTCATTCAGGGTATAGATGATTGTTATAGCGACGAACGAAATCGCAAGCAGTAATGCGGACATCACGCCGGCATTATGGTTATCAAAGGCCTGTACTCGGTCGTAAATGGCAATGGCAATCGTCCTGGTTTCTCCAGGGATGTTGCCGCCGACCATTAATACGACGCCGAATTCCCCCAGGGTGTGGGCAACAGTCAGGATAATCGCGGACAGGATCCCCGGCCACGCCAGAGGAAGTTCAATTTTCCAGAACGTTTGCCAGTTGGACAGACCACTGCACCAGGCTGCTTCGCGAATAGTAATTGAAATCGATTCGAATGCATGTTGCACGGGCTGGATGGCAAACGGGATGTTAAAAATAATTGATGCCAGTAACAGGCCCTGAAAAGAGAACATCAATGGCTCGCCGTTTAAGGCTTCATAGCCCCGGCCCAACAATGACTGGTTGCCGAATGTTGTCAGCAGATAAAAACCCAGGACAGTAGGAGGCAGTAACAACGGCAGGGCCACCAGGGCCTGAACAAAATTCCTGCCGAAGAAACGCCGCCAGGCAAGAATTCTTGACGCCAGGACAGCCGCTGGTATCAGCAGTATCGCTGTCCAGAAGCCGAGCAATAAGGAAAGGTTCAGTGCCTGCCAGTCCATTATTAAAAATCGGAATTACAGAGTAAAAATCGCTTCATAATAAAACTCATCCACCGTGTTACCTGCATAGAATTCTCATTCTGAATCCCCCGCCCTGATTTTATAGCCATATCTCCTGATAATATTTTTTGCTTTATCGGATAGCAGATAACGATAAAACGCCCGGGTTGATTTATCCGCACCCTTCAACAGGATAAGGTATTGTTGTATAGGTTGATGCCACGCTTCGGGGATGAGGTAAAATTTACCTCTGTTTTTTATTTCCGGAAGCCGTGCAAAGGATGCGGGAATGATCCCTAAATCCACGCCGCCCGAAAGCGTGAATTGCATCGCTTGCGCTGCGCTTTCCCCAACGAGTAGTTTATCTCTTTCAATGGCCCAAAGTCCGGCGCGTTGTAACGACTGTTTTGCGGCCATCCCGTAGGGGGCATGCTCCGGATTGGCGATGACAAGGTGATGAAATTGATCATAAATAAGGGATTTAATAATTCTGTCCAGCCCCGTTTGAGCGTACAGAGACGAACCGTTTGGCACAAAAAAGCCGATACGGCCCCTGGCATAATCAATTCTGGCATCGATCTCAACACCATTGTGTATGAGGAAATCGATATATTTTTTTCCGGCGGAGAGAAATAGTCTGTAGGGGGCGCCATGCAGGATCTGTTGAGCAAAATTTCCAGAGGATCCAAAACTGAGTTTTGGCCCAATACCTGTTTCCTGTTTGTATCTATCCGATATCTCGGTAAATACAAAAGACATATTGGATGCCACCGCAACGAGAGGAGTTTCCGATGCCTTGCCGATGGACGAGTTAAGTAAACAAGCAAGAAGACAGAGTGTCCTAATCATTGAATGGTTATTGCCGGGTCATCAAAAATCAGTAAGAGAAATTTAAAAAATTGCATTTATTCACCGTTGCAGTATTGACTTTTATTTTTTGATATAATTCAGAATCAGGATAAAATCCAGTCTGTCAGATCTGTATCAGATCCCGGTGAAAACAGTTTGCATTCATGACTTGCATTATAAGGGTGAATCAGGCACCAGGACATAATACTATGAAAATAATAACAAACCTGAAAACAATCCCTGTTCTTTCAAACCTTCATTCTGATCCTGAAACATGATAAGGGAGAATACGTGATTTTGCTTACTGGAGTAACCGGAACTGTCGGCAGGGAAGTCATGAAAATCGTTGCATCAAAAGATATTGTAGTCAGGGCTCTGGTCCGTGATAAGACCAATATAGAAGTAGTCAAAAATTCAGGAATCGAAGTCATTGCAGGTGATTTGGAAAAGCAGGAATCGGTTGAAAAGGCCCTTCATGGCATAGAAAGGGCATTTCTATTGATGGCCAATAATGAGAAACAGGCCGTAATCGAGAAACAGTTTATTGACTTGGCCAGAAAAGCAAATGTCTCACATATTGTTAAAATGTCTGCGAATAACGCAGCGTCTGATTCATCTGTTATTTTGAAAAGATATCATGGCGAAGCAGAAGAATATCTGGAGCAATCGGGAATTACCTATACATTTATCAGGCCCGACTTCTTCATGCAGAATCTGCTGCATGTGGCCGGGACAATTCTCGGGGAGGATAAATTTTACCTGCCGATGGGTCCCGGTGTGACGGGGATGGTAGATGTCCGGAATATTGCTGACGTTATTGTTCATACACTTGTTGAGGATGGCCATGACGGGAGGACATATCAGATCAGTGGTCCGGAAGTATTATCATTTAATGACGTTGCCAGGCTGTTCTCTGAGGTATTAGGCAGGGAAATAGCATACATCGACATCCCGGCGCAGGATTTAGAGACCCGATTACTGGCGGAGGGACAAAATCCGTGGTATGTGCACGCCATCCTGGAATTATTCGGGGCTGTGGCACAGACCAGAGATATAGCCTTGACTGATACCTTCAAGGAGTTGACAGGCAAGAAGCCCAATTCACTACAAACATTTATCAAGGATCACATTAACCTGTTCAACGGAAATTAAGGGAGCAGATAGCACGGTCATACCGGCTTCTGCATGGTTACAAATTCCTCTGCAGCGGTAGGATGAATTCCGATCGTTGCATCAAAATGTGACTTGGTTGCTCCGGCCCTGAGAGCAATCGCTATACCCTGGATGATTTCTCCGGCATCCGCGCCCACCATGTGCACGCCGAGCACGCGATCACTGTTTCTGTCCACGATCATTTTCATAAACGTCTTTTCATCACTCTTTGTGAGTGTGTGCTTCATCGGAGTAAAACTGGATTTATAGACATCTATATCTGCATAATCTTCTCTGGCCTGTTCCTCAGTCAGCCCGACAGCCCCCAAATTGGGTTGACTGAATATGCAGGTGGGGATATTTGTGTATTCCACTTTTTCCGGTTGAGTTCCATAAAGTGTCTTCGCTAACGCAGTGCCTTCCGTGATGGCAACCGGGGTCAGATTGAAACGGTTCGTGACGTCGCCAATGGCATAAATAGAGGGAATGGAGGTCTGATAGGTGTCGTTCACAGTGATCGCGCCTTTGTCTGTTAATTTTATGTCTGTCTCTTCCAGGCCAATATTTGCGGTATTCGGCTTTCGGCCTGTGGCATACATGATCAAATCAGCCTTGAGTTCCTTTCCCGTGGCCAGTTGCGCCGTAAATTCCCTGCCATTGTTGACGATACTTGTAACACTGGTATTGAACAGGAGTTCTATGCCTTTCTTTTGCATCTCGGTAGCCAGAAACTCCCGCGTCTCGCCATCGAAACCACGCAGGAACAGGGGGCCGCGGTATATAAGGGCGGTATCGACACCCAGTCCATTGAATATTCCTGCGAATTCCACTGCAATATATCCGCCCCCGATTATCATTATTCTCCCCGGCAAGGTCTCCAGGTAAAAGGCATCATTTGAGCTGATAACGTGTTTGTCACCGGGGAAGTCCGGAATGCTTGGCCAGCTGCCCGTTGCGATCAATATACGCTCTGCGCTGTAGGTTTTATCGGCAACGGCCACCCTGTGCGGATCAACTACTGTGGCCCTGCCGTTAAATAGCATCACGCCTGCATCATCCAGCAGGCGTTGATAGATACCGTTCAGGCGTTTGATTTCAGCATTTTTATTCTTAACCAGTGTTTGCCAGCTAAAGGAAACAGTGCCGGTTTCCCAGCCGAAACCGTGTGCATCGTTGAAGTCCTCCGCAAAATGCGAGGCATAGACGAACAGCTTTTTGGGGACGCAACCTACGTTGACACAGGTCCCTCCCAGATAGCGCTCTTCAGCTATAGCAACTTTTGCACCAAGTCCCGCAGACATTCGTGCGGCGCGTACGCCACCCGAACCGGCGCCGATAACAAACATGTCAAAATCGTATTTTTTCATAAGATAACTATTTTGCTGGATTTTCCAATATAATACATTGCATCTTTTTATGAGAGGAACTCTTTTATGATTGAACTTTACACCTCAGCAACCCCCAATGGCTGGAAGGTTTCTATTGCTCTTGAAGAAATGGGGCTGGATTATGAAGTCACGCGCATAAGCCTGAGTGACCTGGACCAGAAACAGGAATGGTATCTCAAAATCAATCCAAACGGGCGGATACCTACTATTATTGACAAGGATAATGGTGATTTTTCTGTGTTTGAATCCGGTGCCATCCTCATCTATCTGGCAGAGAAGAGCGGTATGTTCATGCCGGATGATGTGAAAGGGCGCTCCACGGTCATTCAGTGGTTGATGTTTCAAATGGGTGGTATTGGGCCGATGCAGGGCCAGGCGAATGTCTTTTACCGTTATGCTCCGGAAAAGATCGACTATGCTATTAACCGTTATCAACACGAATGCAGACGACTTTTTGAGGTGCTGAACAAACGTCTGGAGGATAATGAGTACCTGGCCGGGGACTATTCCATCGCCGATATGGCAACCTGGTCCTGGGTACAGGGATATGAATGGGGGGGAATTTCGATAGACGGGTTGCCGAATTTGCAAAGCTGGCTGGACCGCGTTGCCGGCAGGCCGGCGGTACAACGGGGCCGGGATGTGCCGGATCCGAGAGAACCGGATTCAGAAGCGAGGCGGGAAAAGGCAGTCGCGGCGGCAAGGAATTTTATCATCGAATGATTGTACAGTTTTATTAATTGAGTTTATGTCTGGTCAAATAGTCGATTCGGGTCCGTTCGAGAAAACGCTGTCATCGACTAATAAGCACAAGGAACAGTTGATGCGGCGTGCCACCTATGCGTCGGTTTCGGTAGCATGTCTGCTTATCATCATTAAATTAACTGCGTATGTGCTGACCGGATCAGTAGCGCTCCTTTCCAGCCTGATCGATTCCGTGCTGGACGCATTGGCTTCTACCGTGAATCTGTTTGCTGTCAGACATGCCTTGACGCCGGCCGACCGGGAACATCGGTTTGGTCATGGTAAGGCTGAACCACTGGCCGGACTCGGTCAGGCCGCGTTCATCGCAGGGTCGTCTTTATTCCTGATCTTCGCAGCAATCAATCGCCTGGTGTACCCGATTCAGATCCAGCACGGCATGACGGGGATCGTTGTTATTGTAATCTCCCTGTTGTTGACTGTCGCGCTCATAGGGTACCAGAGGTATGTCGTGGAAAGGACGAAATCCATCGCAGTGCACGCTGATTCCATTCATTATTTCAGTGATGTGATTATGAATGCCAGTGTTATTGCCGCGTTGGTGTTGAATGCCTATTTTGGATGGTTAATGGCAGATCCGGTATTTGCACTGTGTATTGCCGTATATATTATTTATTCCGCAGGGCGGATCGCCGTCTATTCATTAACACAACTCATGGACAGGGAATTGCCGGATGAAGACAGGGAAAGAATCAAGAAGATTGCCCTGGATCATTCCGAAGTAAAATCCCTGCATGAATTAAGAACACGTGCATCCGGCAAGGATTTCTTCATACAGCTGCATTTGGAGATGGACAGTTCTATTTCCCTGATCAAGGCGCATAACATTGCCGATGAGGTAGAACTTGAAATCAGGAAAGCCTACCCGAATGCAGATGTTATTATTCATGAGGACCCGGAAGGATTTGAAAGAGGCGTGAGCAGTGACTGATTTTCCGTGCGGTTAACACGGCTCCTTTGAGGTTTTCTTTTCCTGTTTCTAAAGTGATCGTTTATCATTCAGGCCCCGCGCTGCCAACGATGGAAACGCTCGGCCCATTTGAGCAACATGGCCGGTGCATGGTTCTTCTTCCATACGCCTGCGGCAAATTTATTGGCTTCAGCAAGCGTTGGATAGATATGTATGGTTTCAAGGATTTTATTCAGTCCGATATGATGACGCATAGCGCTGATGTATTCCGTGATGAGATCTCCGGCATGCTCTCCGGCAATCGTTGCCCCCAGGACCTTGTCCTTACCCGGTACAGTCAATACCTTCACCAGACCCTGGGCCTCTTCGTCGGCTATTGCCCGATCCAGTTCACTGATTTCATAATTCGTTACCTCATACGGGATCCCTTTCTCCCTGGCCTCAGTCTCATTTAAACCTACCCTCGCCACCTCCGGATCGGTAAAGGTTGCCCAGGGTATTACCGAATAATCCACCTTGAATTTTTTAAACGTCCCGAACAATGCGTTGACGGTTGCATACCAGGCTTGATGGGCGGCGGTATGGGTAAATTGGTAGGGTCCTGCCACGTCACCACAAGCGTATATATTCGGATAGCAGGTTTGCAGGTATTTATTGGTTTCGATAGTCCTTTGTCTGGTCAGGGGAATGCCCAGATCTTCCAGGCCATAACCTTCAATATAGGGTTTGCGGCCAACTGCAACGAGTAACTCATCGAATTCAATTTCGATCTCTTTCCCGTCTGATTCGCACACGATAACTTTGCTGTTTCCCTCGGCCTTGACGGCCTTGGCCCGATGATTGACGAGGACATTGATCCTCTCTTTATGGAATCTGTCAGTTACCATTCTCGAAATTTCCGGGTCCTCCCTGATCAGTATCCGTGGCAGCATTTCAATCTGGGTGACTTCGCTGCCAAACCGGGCGAAACACTGGGTTAATTCAGAACCAATAGGTCCTCCTCCCAATACCGCAAGGCGGCCCGGCAGTTCACGCAGCGACCATATATTGTCCGATGTCAGGTACCGGATTTTATCGATTCCCGGTATAGGCGGAACGAAAGGACCGGCGCCTGCAGCAATGATGATCGTTCTTGTGGTGAGGGTCCGGCCATTGACCTCAATGGAATAGGGCGATGTGATCCTGGCCTCTCCCTGGATACACTCCACCCCTAATCCGGTATAACGTTCGGCGGAATCATGGGGTTCGATGGCTTTGATCACACGCTGCACCCGCTCCATGACCTCGGCAAAATCGTATTCCACATCAATTCGTTTAAAACCGAATTCCTGCGCCCGGCTCGCTTGTGAAAGGATCCTTGCTGAGCGAATCAGGGCCTTCGATGGAACACATCCGGTATTCAGGCAGTCACCCCCCATTTTCTGTTTTTCAATCAAGGTCACTTTTGCCCTGACAGTCGCGGCAATATAGGCGGCAACCAGGCCGGCGGATCCCGCACCGATAACGATGATATTCCGGTCGAATTTTTTCGGTTTCTTATAGTTGTTCATTATAAGTCCGACAGATCCCTTGATGCCCTGATCAAACTAACGGCTTTATTTGCCAATAACGGGAAGATACCAAGCAAAACAAGGGAAGCAATCAATTCCGGGGACATTACATCGCCCGGTTGCGTTATCCTGGCAATCTGTGTCCCGGCGTTGACGAAGACTATCGATGCGGGCAGCATACCAATCAGGGTGATAAACGAGAAGGTGATGGTGCGTATTGGAGTAAGTCCCATGACCGGGTTAATAATAAAATAGGGGAAAATCGGCACCAGGCGCATGGTAAAAAGATAAACAGCACCGTCTTTCTCGATACCCTTGTTTACCGATGTCAGCTTATCTGAAAAACGCTTCTGGATCGCATCCCTGAATACAAACCTGGATGACAGGAACGCTATGACCGCACCAGAGGTTGAAGCGATTGACGCCAGCATTGTTCCCCATAACAGACCGAAAATCGCCCCACCGGTTAATGTCATGATCGCAGAAGTGGGTAGTGAAATACTGGTGACGGTAATGTAGATAAAAACGTAGATCAATCCGGTCTTGACGGGATTGGACCGGTAATAGGCATCGATAACTGCCTGCTTCGATTTCAAAAATTCGAGGGTAAAGTAATCTTCCAGATCAAATATAAAAAAAGCGGTTATCAATATTACTATAAAGGTTAACAGGAAGGCTTTACTTTTTGTCATCTAAACTTGATATCCCGGAAATCGACAATCAGCAGAAACAGCCATGGATAGACTATCGTAACCACATGCTGAATAATCATCAATGAATAATTTTACTGCGTCATGTAACGCCGTTGTTCAAAATACCGGGTAAACGGAAAATCACCTGGACATCCTGTCCAGGTTGATGAAAGTACATAAATATCAGTACTCCGTAAGCATGTTCTGGCCGGAGCACCAGAGGAGGGATAGGAGCTTAAAAGGTGGTTAATAACAACCCGCAAACTGTATGTGCCTGCCTGGACGGCAGGATCAGGGATTTCAGGATTCCGGTTAAACTGAACCGGTCCAGTCCTTCTTCACGTTGCATTTCATATTTTTTTTCAAATGAGTTGTTGAAGATCAACTGTTCCAGCACAATGTTTTTGTAAATAGTTCCGTCCGGTTGGCCAAGTTCAGGGACGAACATCCATTTATTTCCCCGAATGCGACAACCGTAACCATTGGTACCATTAAGCCAGCATGGATATACGCCCATAGTTTTGCTCCGCCTTAGTCAGGTATTTCTGTAAACAGGTTTCTGCAATCCGGGTGCCTGGATGCGGGTTTTACACGGTGGGAATAACGAATTTGTGATGGAATTCACATTATTTTTATATTAATCAATAGGATACATTATTTTCATAATAATTCTCCTTAACAATTTTGACATGATATTGTGGCCGCCGGGGAGGTACTATGGGCCTGGCCGTTGCCTGAAGAAGACAAAATGCTTTGGCTTTCTACCGGCACAGGTTACTATGCACAGGCATTAACCAAATCTTAAGAGACCGATAAATATCATGCTTAATCGTCCTCTATGCCTGTGTTTCCTGCTGCTTTTTTCATTTGCAGTGGCTGCTGCTGATTATTCGACGCCTACCGGACGGGTCAGGGATTCCATCGAAAATGTTATTTCTATTCTTAAGAATGAATCGCTGGACCGTGAGACAAAGTGGAAGAATGTAGCCAAAGTTATCAGGGATGGTTTCGATTTTCGCAGCATGTCTCAAAGTGTACTGGCAACCCATTGGAAAAAGGCCACGCCTGAAGAGAGAGAGCGGTTCTCGGAATTTTTCTCCCAATATCTTGAAGAAGTCTATCGCTCCAAGATCGAGGCCTATACAGACGAGAAAGTCTTGTATAAAGATGAAAAGATTCGTGGGAAGAGGGCGGTTGTCAAGACAGTGATTGTCAGCGGTTCTACTGAGATACCGGTCAACTACAAACTGAAAGATAATAATGGCGTGTGGTATGCCTATGATGTCGTGATTGAGGGGATCAGTCTGGTCAGTAATTACCGCAATACCTTTGCCGCGATCGTCAAAAACGAGGGTATGGATGGCCTGCTGAATGATATACAGCGCAGGATAGATAAATATAAGGCTGCACAAGCGACTAAGGAGGCGACTGAAAGTCAGTCTGACGACTCTTCCGGGAGTTAGAATTAAGCTATATCGCTATCCTGTATGTGTCCGCTATTCACGACTCCACGGTAAGTCCTGCTTATTTCTCACCTGATTCAAAAACATACTTGCTGATCAACTCTTCAAGGTTAATGGAAGGTTCCGTTTCAGCGATTTCCATACCAGGTTCAAGATAGCCCATTCCCCCCGGAGTAATCTTGACAAACTTGTCACCAATAATACCGGCGGTCCGGATTGATGCGATCGCGTCTTCATGGATGGGGACGTCCTTATCGATGGCGAGGGTGACCACTGCCAGATAGTCTTCCGGGTCGAAATCTATCGTGTCGACCATGCCGACCCTGACTCCGGCTGCTTCAACGAAAGCACCCTCCCTCAGGCCTGAAGCAGAGGTGAATCTGGCCACAATCTCATATTGATTTTTCCCCAGGATATTGATATCGCCCAGCATGATTGCAAGATAAGAGATGGATGCCAGTCCGATCAACATGAACAGACCGACGATGATTTCAATCTTTTTTTCAGACATGGCTGTTTACTCTATAAGATAATTGATGTGACGATATAATCCGCATACAAAACGGTGATCAACGATAACACAACCGTATCGGTAGTCACCTTGCTTACCCCTTCCGCTCCCTGGGCGCCTGATGTATCGAGGTGCAGGTAGAAACCCTTTACCGTTGCCACCCAGATAATGATTGTTCCGAATACGATTGCCTTTACCGCCCCCATCATACAATCGCGAAACAATACCGCATCGTACATCCCATAGAAATAAGAACCGGGACTTACTCCAAAAAGAATCACGCCAACAAAATAGCCACCCATCACTCCGACAGTAATAAAGATCGCAGTTAATAATGGTGTTGAAATGATCGCTGCGAAGACCCGTGGGGCAATGAGGTAACGAAACGGGTCGATGGCCATACACTCCAGGGCGTCGATTTGGGATTCATTGCGCATGATGCTGATCTCGGCGCATACCGAAGACCCAACCCTGCCGATAATGACTAATGCGGTGATTACCGGACCAAGTTCACGGATGAGACTTACGCCAACAGCTGCACCCAGCAGTGATACGGATCCGAAGCGTACCAGGGTGTCATAGAATTGCAGGGCCACGACCATACCGACAAATATTCCGGCTACAACAATGACGAGAAGCGACCGTGCGCCCATAAAATGAATCTGCTTTATGATGGGGTAAATCCTGTAGGGGGGCAAAAAAATTCGCAACAGGCCGACGGCCAGAAATATGCCTGCACGACCCAGGCGTTCTACAAAACTAACAGCATGATTGCCAATACCAATAATGTTCATTTTCCGGTTTTTCTTTTAGTGGTCAGTTTTTGCAAATAGGCATCAGCATCGACCTCTTCATCTCTGACCTTGCGGCCCAGCATGTTAATGATACGCTGATCCGTGCTGGCCCTTACTTCTTCCCTGGTACCGGTCAGAATCTGTTTGCCTTTGTCAAGCACGCTAATACGATCAGCCACGTTAAATGCACTTTCCAGTTCATGGGTAATGATAATGATACTCATGTTCAAGGCATCCCTGAGCCGCAGGATCAATTGATCGAGTTCTGCCGAGGTCACCGGATCAAGACCCGCAGACGGTTCATCAAAAAACAGTAATTTCGGATCCATAATAACGGCCCGTGTCAGACCTGCCCGTTTTAACATGCCGCCGGAGAGCTCTGACGGCATCAGATCTCCATGATCCGCAAGATCCATCAGTGCAAGCTTCATCATTGTCATGATCTGGATGGTATTACCATCCAGTGTGGTATGTTCACGTAATGGCAGTTCAACGTTTTCGCGT
This sequence comes from Gammaproteobacteria bacterium, assembly GCA_046757565.1. GTDB lineage: Bacteria > Pseudomonadota > Gammaproteobacteria > Eutrophobiales > Eutrophobiaceae > JBHHYN01. The sequence continues at coordinate 44,764 of JBHHYN010000006.1, forward strand.
ACGCTTAGCGAACTGAATAGCGCCCCGTTCTGAAAAGCCACCCCGATATTTTTACGCAGGTCATAGAGTTCTCTCTTTTTTAACTGTGAGATATCTTTACCCAGAACTTCGACCTTACCGCATGTTGGCGTGATTAAACCCAGTATGTTCCTGAATAGCGTACTTTTACCGGAGCCGCTGTGTCCCATAATAACCATTATTTCTCGTTCCTGTACGCTCAGATTGATATCATCCAGCGCCAGCTTGTCGCCGTAATGGCAACTGAGGTTTTCGATATTGATAATGGCTTGTGTTTCCTTGTCGTCGTTCATAATTATGTCAAAAGTATACTCCAATGATACACGTGTCAAAATGCCAGGCTGGCATAGGGGACAGGGGCAGGTTCAAAGGGAGCGGGCTTGCCTGAATGGATGTTCCGTACCTGCACATAAAGTGCAAGATCCCTCTGTCGCTGTGTTCGCTCCGGAATGATACGCATCCATCATGCCGGACCCTGTCCCGAACCAGGGGGAAGGAGGTGGGTTACTATGGATAGATCGCTATCAGTGGCGTAGAGAGGCAAGCTGACGGAACAGAATTTCCTCATTCTCCATCGTTTGTCCGGCGGACAGATGTTGCTCCGCTTATAATTTATTTCGATTGGAATCGATATAGGAGCTGATCTTGTCCTTGAGTTGCCTGGCCCGTTCCCGCTCTGACTCAGAGAGTTCTTTTTCCAGTATATCGCGTCGGCGGATATCCATGACATTACCATTTTCCGCAAGGATGCTGTACCAGGCCAACGCTAATGATTTATCCTGGTCCACACCATCGCCTTTCATGTACATGATCCCGAGATTACGTTGTGCAATGGCATAGCCTTGCCCGGCCGCCATGCGATACCATTTGGCGGCTTCAAGCGGATCCCGTTCAACCCCTTCTCCATAAGCATAGGCAACACCAACTTTATATTGCGCCGGAGCATAGCCCTGTTCTGCGGATTTTTTGAACCATTTAAACGCCGCGGCGCTGTCTGCACTCGTCCCATTATCAGCAAATGAATAGGCCAGGCCCCGCTCGTAATCACTGACTGCCTGAGAGGCCTTGCTTTTATTTTCCTCTGAAATGCGTGCTTCTACATCTTCTGATGCCTGTTTATCTTCCGTTTCCTGTTCGACTTTTCTGCCAAACAAACGACCAAAAAATCCTCTCTTTTTGCCCTCATGTTCCGCTCCTGGGGCGGTGGCGGTTTTTTCTTCGGCGGCAGGACGCTCCGTTTCGTTTTCACTTGTAGCGGCGACCTCCGGCGCCTGCCCGTCCTCCCCATGTGCCTGTTCCCTGGCCGTTGTCTCTACGGGTTCCGGTGTTGCCGCTGACTGTTCCCCGGTATCCTTATTTTTATCTTTACCGAATAATTTCTTAAAGAATCCAAAACGTGATTTTTTCTTCCCGGGTTCGGTACTGGCGGTCTCTACGCCACCGCTATCAACCTCTTCCTGCTGATTCTCATCGACCTCACCTTCAGCTATTTCCTCGGATTTTGTCCGGGCTACGCGCTGAATGCTTTCCAGGTTATGTTGCGCGGAAACATGGCCCTGAGCAGCCGCCTTTTTATACCAGTAACCGGCCTGTTTATCATCCTGTTGTATCCCTTCTCCCATCAGGAACATATTCCCCAGACTATACTGCGCATCGACATTGCCCTGATCGGCCGAGCGGCGGTACCAGATTGCCGCTTCATTATAATCCTGCCTGGTCCCCAGACCTTGATAGTAAAGTGAGCCCAATTGATACTGTGCCGCCGCATCTCCCTGTGCGGCAAGGGAGTGAAATGCCAGAAAAGCCTCGTCATAATCCTGTTTGTCCAGGTCATCCATTGCAGCTTGAAACAGCGCCGGATCGGCCCTGGCTGCCGGCACTTCCCCGATGGCTGCCTGTTCCTGACCGGTTGCCGGGGTGCTTGCCGATTCATCCACCATAGCAACGGTTTCCTCGTTAATGTCACCGGAGCTGTTTTCGCGTGGGGCGCCGGCATCGGATTTGCCAAACAATTTTCGGAAAAAACCGAATTTTGATCGCTTTTTTGTCTGCTCCGCTGTGCCGGTTGCCTGTTCTGTATTCTCTTCTACAGGTTTAACGGCGGACTGGTTCTGTTCTGTTTCCCCTGCCCCATTGCCGGTGTCGGCGGTATCTTCATTAACCGGCTCCTGATCCGGGCTTGTCTCACCCAAAGGAATAGGGGAGTCTGTTGGTGTGGCGATGTCCGCAGCGTAGGCAACGGCACTCTCTTTATCTTCTTCTGAGGCGGTATCGGTTCCTTCTCTGGTAATCTCCTGCGCTGCACCGGTGGAAGCCGTATCTGCTCCGGCAGCAGTGCCGGATGCCTCGTCACTGTCCTGTTTTTTCTTTCCAAACAGGCGCCGGAAAAAACCCTTTTTGGGCGGCGGGGCCTCCTCAGTGGCTACCGTGACCGGGGACTCTTCACCCGCCCCCTCAGGGGTCATCATGTCACTGGCGGCGGCCTCATTATCCTGCTCCGGCACCGTTTCAACGGGTTCGTATTGTGACTCCGGTTCAGTCTCTACAATCGCCTCTTCTCCTGTATCCCGATGTTTTGAAAAAAGATTGCCGAAGAACCGGGATAATCTTCCGGGTTTCTTCTCTGCTTCCGTTTCCTCATAGGTGATGACGTTGTCACTCTCCAACGCCCGCCACGGTTCAATCTCTGTGGGGTTGTTTTCCTCCCGGTGTGCAAGGGGTATATCGCCATCGTCAACAGTTGTGGATACAGGCTGGCCTGGTTCAGCATCGACAGCGATGGGTGCTGCTTCCTGATCGATATTGTCCATGGCAAGCAGTTCTTTTCCCTGCGTACTCTGTGCTGTAGCCGGTTGCTCTTCAGTGGCGGTTGAAGCACCGCCATCTTCGTTTTGCAATGCCGTGGTTTGTTCCTCTACCGCAGTGGCCGGCGCTTCTTCCTGCATCGACATTGTATTGTCTTCGGTGATGGGTTCAGCGGGTTCCGTCTTTTTTCCAAACAGCTTGCTGAAAAAGCCACGGATACCTTTCCGTCTCTTCGGTTTTGCCACGCTTTCCGTTGTGGCGATCTCCCCGGGAGCACGTTCTTCAACCGTATCCGAGGCAACGATCTCTGTCTGCGCCGGCGACCCGGTTACTGCTAACGGCTGTTCCTCAGCAGTCTCCGGCCCGCCTGTTTTTTGAGTACCACGCTCCAGTGATAGCAGATCGGATTTTTCAGTATCGGGAACGGGACCTGTCGCCTTGCCCGCTTGAGCTTCAACCCTGGTAACCGTGACGGCAGGAGTTTCAACCTTTTTTACCGGGCTTTGTGGCCTGGTGACCGGTGCCGGTTGCAGTTGCGGTGTAGAGCGTGTCCTCGATGCTCCGGCAAGGGCGCGTTCAATGCTGGCCAGTTCGTTTTGTGCCGCGGCATAGCCCTGATCGGCGGCGAGTCGGAACCAGCGCAGCGCCTGGTTATAATCCTGCTTGACCCCTTTCCCGGAACGGTACATGCTGCCCAGGTTGTACTGTGCAGCCGCATTGCCCCGGTCGGCGGCCATGCGGTACCATTTTACCGCCTCCAGGTAATCCTGCGGTACACCGTCACCGGTATGATATTTACTTCCCAACTGTACCTGGGCCCGGGCGTAACCCTGTTCCGCCGCTTTTCTGAACCACTTTGCCGCTTCCTGACTGTCCTGGCGTACCCCCTCACCGAATGAATAGGAGAGGCCCAGGCTGTATTGGGCGATGATGTGGCCCTGTTCGGCAGCGCGCCGGTACCAGAGCGCCGCCTCCTTATAATTCTGTTTAATCCCTTCGCCAAAGGAATAGGCGACTGCCAGGTTATATTGTGCATCTTTATCCCCCTGTACCGCGGCCTTGCGATACCATTTGGCCGCTTCCTCATAACTCTGGGGAAGGCCTTCACCCACGTAATACATATAGCCGAGATTGGCCTGGGCCTTGGCATCGCCCTGCTCCGCCAGACGTTTGAACTCTTTCGCGGCCGTGTTGTAGTCACCCCGTGAAAGGGCCGCACTGGCCGAATAGAGATCCGCGTGGCCAAGTAACGGAAAGGAGAAGATGATAAAAGAGAGTGTCAGTCGTAGAGTCATCGCCTTGATACCCCCTGATAGAGACGCATTGAAAGGGTGTTTCTGATTAACAGCAACAACATGTATGCTCTTTATGATAGCCCGCTAAACCGGCAATATGCCACAAAATACAGGGTAAAATCCATTGAAAAATACCAGATATCGTGGATTACTGTAAATTTCTGTATACGGCATTAGCCACGATGCAGGTCATCGGTCTGTTGCGAACAGGCCCTGTGTCAGGGGATCTCTGTTTCATGTCATGGAGGAAGTTGGTTGCAAGGTCTCTGAGAATTAAAAGCCGGATATCCAGTCATCGGTGTCATCAGACGGTGTGGCCATGATCTCCTCGATCTCTTCAACATGAATATCTCCACCCCAACGTGCGTGGATCCTGCCGTCAGGCCTGTAAATCACGGTATATGGAATCCCGATAAGGTGTTTTCCGATCATCTCCGAGGCCATGCCCAGATCGGCAAGAAATATTGGATAGTCCAGCGGATGGTGTTGCAGGAACTGTCTGATAATACCGATCTTGCCATATTCGAAACTGGGGTAATCGAGTGTGATCCCCAATACGGTTACGCCTTCTGCCTTATGTTTGGCATAAAATGCCTCAACCGCCGGTAATTCCTGCAAGCAGAAGGAACAGGAGGGACTCCAGATATTGGCGATAACCCAGTTACCTGTACCGATGTATTCAGCCATGGACTGTTCCACGCCATCGGCACGCGTCAAACGGAGGTCCGGAGACTCAGCCGGGAGAGGCTGAGCGGAGAGTGTGCATAGCAGAAGAACAGCGATAGCCGATAGGATAAATGTTATACGACATCTCATCAGTGTAAAAAAAGGATTATCAGATTTCACTGGAACCCATCTCTATATCTCAGTCGGCCGATGTTTCCATTCACCCCACTATAAACCCCATAGTGCGGCAGGTTCCTGAAGTATAGCCGATAGCAGGCCATGGGTTCTCCCGGTATACCCCATAATATTTTCGAATGCACCGGGTTAGCCATCAATCAGATCGTTACTGACGCTTCTGCTCCTGGTAAACATTAATAAAGCCGTTACGGTTCGGCATCCTCACCTTGGGCAGGGAGTCGCTATTCATCTCATCGGTTGCCCTGATAATACCGTTCAGGTAAAGCAGATAGGCGGTAACCGCATACACCTCATCATCGGTCAATGTACCCGGGGCCTGCATCGGCATAGAGCGCCGGGTAAAGTCAAACAGTGTCGTCGCATAAGGCCAGTAGGTTCCAATTGTTTTTTCCGGATATTCATCGGTCAGGCCATATTCCGCTCCCGCAAGCTGATCGCCGCTGCCCCCGGTGCCGGCCCTGCCATGACAGGAACGGCAATATTTTTCATAGACCGGCTTGCCTTCCCGGGCCGTTCCATGACCCGGTGGCAAGCCTTCACCGTCGGGCATGACACCGATCTCCCATTTAGCGCTCTCTTCGGCAATGACAGGCCGGCCCAAACCGGGTCCCTGTGGGACATCGGCAGCATACAGATCAGTCCCAACCAGTGCCGATATCAATAGCGCCGCTGTCCAGTTTATGGTGTTGATCATAGATATGGGTAACCAGCCCGTCTTCATCCACTGCCCAGGTGACAATGGCATTGTAATGGAAAAAACCCTGACGCCCACGCCTGGCTACCAGCTCATCGCGTTCCGGCTGCACGTAGCCGGTTTCATCCGTGACCCGGCTTTTCAGGATTGACGGCCGGCCGTCCCATCGCCAGGGGATACGGAAGCGGGTAAAGGCCTTCGGCAATACCGGTTGTTCCAGTAAGGCTTGCGCCCAGGTCTTGCCGCCATCCGTGGAAACGTCCACACGCCTGACCTTGCCGCGTCCACTCCAGGCGAGCCCCGTGATCGGGTACAGGCCCGGCCCGCTCTTTAACACCATTCCTGAGGAGGGTGCAGTAATCAGGGATTTTGCCTCAATCACGAAGGTGAACATCCGGGCCTTGCCGGAGGGTTGCAGTTCCGTATACAGAGCGGTTTCATTACGCGCCATGATCGGCCTGTCTGTCGCCTTCAGCCGGTGCAGCCATTTAACGTTCAACACCCCCTCCCAACCCGGCAGGATCAGACGCAGCGGATAACCGTTTTCCGGGCGCAGCCGTTCTCCGTTTTGATAAAGGGCCAGTATGCCGTCGTCCATCGCTTTTTTCATGGGGATGCTGATATTCATCGCGAAGGCGTCAGCGCCCTCTGCAATCAGCCATTTCGCCTCTTTCCGCAATCCTGTTTCATCCAGGATTGTTGCCAGCGGGATACCGGTCCATTCACTGCAGGAAGCGAGACCATGAAAATAACCGGCCTCGGCCCTTGATGGTTGTTTGTGCCAGCCGGCGTTACTATTTCCCCCGCACTCAAGGAACAGTATTTGTGAACGCATGGGATAGCGCAGCAGATCGTTTATTGTGAATATAGACGGCTGTTTGACCAGCCCATGAATGAGCAGTTGGTGATGTTGCGGCGGGATCTGCGGGACACCATTGTGATGACGCTCAAAATGCAGTCCATTCGGCGTGATGCTTCCTTCCAGCAAATGCAGTGGCGTCCAGGACACGCCGTTGCCGGGTACATCACGGTTGGGTGAAGGCGCGCGAATGACACTGTTTTCATACTTCGATGGTTTGCCATAGGTGGAAAACGGCCCGCCGGCATGATGCATCCACGGCGGATCAGCGGGATCAATCGGATCATTCGTTTTCTTTATCGGATCGGACAATACCTGCTCACTTACTGCACCCAATGTTGCGATCATGCCGAATTTCAGACTGGTTGTGATAAAGAGTCTGCGGTCGAGCAGGCCGTTTCCAGCCACATCCGGGTAGAGGGTTAGTGGTTTAGTGCCCCTGTTATCCATTTTCATTCCGGAAGGGAGATGAGCTGCTACGTTACGTCCTGGAGGATAGAATCAGCAAGGACTTTATTCCCCACAGCTTGCTGCGGTGGTATTCCCTGCATGCCTCAATCAATCAAACAGTGTGCGGGGATGGCGCCGGGCCATCCCCTATTTCCTGACAAGGTGCAGATCAGGTGTGTTTGATTTCGAAGGAGGACACCCAGTCATTATTTTTTGTGTCAGTGGCCTCGATAGTGAGCTTTCCTTCCTGATTCGGGATGAAGTAAAAGCGGAACGCCGGGTCCTGACTGACCGAAAAGGTTAATTGCGCCTTTAATATCGGGATACCTTCGTAGGCAACCTTGAAGCTGCTGAGAAAATGTGCCGGTGGACGGGAATTATAGACCGGATCATAGGCCATGCCGGTGACATTCGGGTGGAGGATCTTGACCTGTACGAGATTAGGCTGGCCGATCTTGAGCTCGCCGATGGTGTTCAATTTCATCCTGCCCATAAATTTGCGGGATTCTGCCGCGCTCTTGGGTGGTGGTGCGGAGCAGGCGCCCTTGGCGCGGATGAATTTTTTCACACTATACAACTCCCCATCGTTCATTTCAGCGATGGCCCGTATGTAGGAGAAATCATCCACCCTTACCCGCATGGCCAAATCGGCCTTACCGCTCTCCGGTGTAAATTCAAATATACCGACTAACGGCACCGGATTCTTGTCGATGACGACGGTAATTTTCTTGATGTAACGCTCTTGGGTCTGTGGGAGCAGGGTATGGACGGAGACCGGGACCACTGTCGCATCTTCTGCTCTGATGGGGGCCCTGATTTCGAGGACATTCTGACCTGCTCCCTCGAGGATCTCCCGGTTCGCAAACATAGCCGGCTTGATGTTTTCCATCCAGACAGCATCTGACTTGCCCTTTCGCCAATTGTCATTGGTTTGCCACTCTTCCAGTTCGACGGCCGCAAATGCGTTCATGAACAGGGTGATTAGGCCTAAGGAAACCAGCAATCTCATCGTTTTGTGTCGCAAGCTAAGGTGTGGCATGTCAGCCTCCTGGGAGCAATAATTTTGTGAAATCAATTGTTGCACGTTTTCATGCAAGGCATCACAAACTACTATTCCGGTATCAGTAAATTATAGTCTAAATATCTTATATTCACATATGAAATATATATATATTAATATAGTATATATAAACTTGTGTGCAAAGCAAAGATTATCTGGTTATAAAAAAGCAGTTCTTGGAAATCTTTTAATATGAACATAAACTTAACTATTTACTTCACCACAGGGGTACTGAGGTCACAGAGATAATAAAAAGTGGCTCTTCAGCAGAATCTGTGGGTTAACAAGAAAGACTTTTGAATAAAAACTGATTAAATAGAGAGGCGGATTCAAGTCATAAATACCGTCATTCCCGTTTTCACGGGAATGACGGGCTACTGTTTATATATCAACCCACAGATTCTGCTGAAGACCCTAAAAAGTTAAAAATAATGTTCGAAAAACTCGTAGGCTTGCCCCGGTTGGATCGTGAAATATAGATATGAATAACTATTACACTGAATCTCGGTCGCTTGCGGCAGAGTTGTTCATAGAGTAAGAACCTTCTCCCGCCAGGGCCTCCCTAATCATGGCGAAGGAGAGGGTATATGCCCAATGAAGGAAATAGTGCGGCAATCATCAGGCCAGCAAACCACCGATCAGTGCGCCGATTAACAGTACCGGTATATAAATCAGGTAGAGCAGGATCCCGCCACCTGCGATGACCATGCCGATGAGCGGCAGGCCGGTAAACAGCGAGCCGAAGGCGAACAGCACCACAGCAAGTACCAGCCCCGGGATCAGGGCTGCAACAAATCCCTTGAGAATACCGCCGGCCACTTTGCCTCCGACAATGCCGGCGATGAGCGATCCCAGCCCCGGCAGCCATATGAGCAGGAGGGAGATCGCAAACATCCATATCATCCCCATAATAATACTACCCTTCTCTGCGGACATTATTCAGTGCCTGTGCGCATCATGATGATCGGGTTTTCACTTTAAATTGTATTGTGCTGTTAAAACCTGCGCCCATTGTATACAATTTTCGTGATCAGGTACTATAGTCAATATCAAAAAGCACCGCCTGAAACGTGATTGGTTACTGTGACGACAAAAATAAAGATAATTATTCCCATACCTATGGATGCAGCCGGTATCGCAAATCGTGCGGCACAGCTTCCGAAAGACTTCATTATGCCGGACGCTGAAGTGGAGTTCGTCGCTGTTGATTGGGGCGCTGCCCTGGGTGACAGCTATTATGACAGCGCCTTGATGGATATGAGTGTCTTCGAACGGGGGCTCAAGGCAGAGCAGGAAGGGTTTGCTGCAGTCTGTATCGATACGGTGAGTGATTCAGGGATGTATGCATTGCGTTCCAGGCTTAATATCCCCGTCATTGGTCCCGGGCAGGCCGCTTATCATATCGCCTGTTGTCTCGGCCACAAGTTTTCCATCATCACCATGTGGGATGAGTGGTTTCATCTATACACAAAAATGCTCAAGGAGTATGGCCTTGAGCATCGTTGCGCCTCGATGCGGTCGATCAGGACACGTCCGGATCTGGAAGAGCTGCTTGCCGGAAAAGAGGAGATCGTGTTCAGGAAACTGGAACAGGAAAGTCTGAGAGCAATCTCGGAAGACGGGGCCGATGTGATCGTTCTGGGTTCAACCACAATGCACCGGTCTCACGGTTATCTGCAGGAGAAACTACCCGTGCCCGTTATCAATCCGGGACAGGTCGCCTACAAGTTGTGTGAACTGTTTCTGCAACTGGGACTGACACACAGTAAGAAAGCCTTTCCGTCACCGGAAAAACCGGATGACGACATGATCCTTTCCAGAAAGGTACAATAAAAGCAGAAGCGGATAGTTACCTAATCAAAAGAGATAAAGGTCAACCAGCTATGAGCAATTATCCTTATAACTATTATGTTGATATAGTGACCAAGCGTTATTTTCACGGCGTGGATCATTACATGATGGATTGTGTCATGGATTGTTTTCACCAGGATGCAGTCTTGACGGAAATGACATCCAGCACGGTGCATGAAGGCTATGCGGCGATTAAGGAAATGTTTGCCGGGCTATTCGATGCACATACCCGCATCTGGCATGGAAATTTTGTGCATACAGCAGATGTGGAGAGCCAGTCGATATGCTCACAGTTTACCGTTGAGGTCACTGAAAAGGAGACAGGCAATGCTTTAAGATACGAAAACTGTAACCGTTTCTATCTGGACGATGGCAAATTCAAGCGGGTATTCGTCTATATGAGCGGTGAAAATCTGCTCAAATAGTCTCTCGATGTGCCGCTGCTGACAATCACAAAACAGGTACTGAACAATGCAATACCAATCTTCACTTAACAGAGACGAATTGGTTGATCTGGCTATCAATCAATATTTCGGTAATGTGGACAGAAAAAATCTTAATGCAATTGTAGACTGTTTTCATAACAATGCGATGTTGACTGTGCAGACTTCTTTTACCGTCCATGAGGGCAGGGAAAATATTAAGAGAATGTTTGCTGATTTCCTGGATGCTTATGACAGCATCATTCACAAAAATTTCACCTGTACCGTGGATGCCGGTAACGGACGAATTGCAGCGAATTTTATTGCGGAACTGGTAGACCGGGAAGGTAACAAGACCGTTTTGGATAACACCAATTTCTGGCGTATTCGCGGCAATAAATTCCAGGAGGTCTATGTTTACATGAGCGGAAACAATCCCCTGGTATGAAGTAAAAAGTAAAAAGTAAAAAAACAAAAAACCAGCCTGTGCCTTTCAACATGGTTTCTTATGCGTAATTACTTCCTGTGAAAGCTGTTGTGATCGACCGTTACGGTGGCCCGGATGTTGTGCAGATCCGGGATATCCCGGTACCGGAAATCGGTCCCGATCAGGTATTGGTGCGCGTTGCGACAGCCGGTGTAAATCCGGTTGACTGGAAAATCCGCGAAGGCTATCTCTCCGGAGTATTCCCATCTGAATTACCCATAATCCTTGGTTGGGAGATGGCCGGCACCATTGAAAAGCTGGGGGAGGAGGTGGAGGATTACAAACCGGGCGACAGGGTCTATGGTTACATCTACAAGGACGTCATACAACAGGGGACATTTGCCGGGTTTGCGGCGGTGGACAGTGACACGTTGACGGCCATGCCGGTGAACCTGGATTTTTCCGAAGCTGCGACCATACCGTTAACATCCTTGACGGCCTGGCAAACACTGATTGATTTCGCAGGGTTAAAGAGGAACGAATCGGTGTTCATTGCCGCGGGGGCGGGTGGTGTCGGTGGCTTTGCCATACAGATCGCCAAATACGCCGGTGCACGGGTATGCGCGACAGCAAGCGAACATAACCACGATTACCTGCGTTCACTCGGGGTCGATGTAGCCATTGATTATCATTATGAGGATATCAGTGCGCGCATACATGAATTCGTACCTGAGGGCGTGGATGTGGTACTGGACTGCACCGGCAGTGAAGACGTTGAGGTCAATTTCAATTATGTCCGCAAGGGTACCGGACGTGTCGTGACCATCAATGGTCTGCCCTATACATTGCCCGCTCTGCAGGCATGTGCAAAGGCCCACGACGTAAAAGCGGATATCGTCTTTGTGAAAGCTGATGGCGCAGGGTTGAAAAAGATTACCGGACTGATCGAGCAGGAACTACTGAAGCCGCCGGTTTATGAGGAGTTTCCGTTAGATCAGGCAACGGCAGCCTTGGCCCGTAGCCAGGAAGGGCATATTCGTGGCAAGCTGGTATTGCGGATCAGTTGATCGTATTTTTATGGGTCTTCAGCAGAATCTGTGGGTTGATATATAAACAGTAGCCCGTCAT
>JBHHYN010000007.1:0-51513 GCA_046757565.1 Gammaproteobacteria bacterium
AATACCCATCGTCCCGGCTGTGGGAAACAGATAAATGGATGCGCTTTATCGCCATAACGTCAAGACGATATATGACTGGCCCTGCTAATTCTGGCTGCATGTTTAAGTTATTAAGTTATCAGTGTCCCCTATAATAGTTTTCTTTTATTCGCTCCACAAACGCCACTAAATTATCGAACGATCTTGCCAGATCAATAAACTCTGATTCGTATTCCGGCACGATGAATTGCGCCAGCAGGGCGTAGGCGCAGACATCCAGCGTTGTGACCTTGTTTATGAGAAAATAGTCTTTAGTTCCCAACAACTCCGACAGGGCGGTCAGGTCCTTTGTTGCAATCTCCAGTATCTCGTTATGGGAGTGCCGGCCGAGACCCTGGTTGGTTAATGATTTTTTCACCCGCTTTCGAGCCAGTTCAGGGATGATCATCTTTAGAGGCAGGGGCATCCCGACAAAAAAAGTACGCCTGACAATCTTCCAGCCCTTTTCATCGATCCAGCGGGAATACACCATGCACCAATAGAGGTTTTCATCCAGCATTTTTTTAAATGCGTGTGATATCGCCTTCTGTTCCGGGTTCAGGTCCTGATCAAGCGGGTCCCCGTAATGTTGTTTCAGGTAATCGATGATGAAGCTGGAATCGGCAATGATCCGATCGGCATCACCGATGTAGGGTAATTTCCCTTTTGGCGCATGTTTAAGATTGTTGAAGTCCGGTTTGCTTTCGAATTCCAGTCCTGCCGCCCGCAGATAAAGATCTACCTTCAGACAAAAAGGGCTTGGGTCGGCCAGGCCAAAATTCGGACCGAATTGATAGAGCGTGATCATCTGCTAAAACAGCCCGTTGACCCTGCCGGTTTCAACGTCAATATCAATACGGCGGTAGGCAGGGTCCGAGCCTGTTCCCGGCATCAATTTTATGTCCCCCGCAACCGGACAGATAAATCTGGCACCCCCATAGGTGAGGAAATCCCGGATATGCAGTGTCCAGTCTTTGGGAACACCCTTAATTTCAGGATTGTGAGAGAGTGACAGATGGGTTTTTACCATCATGGTAGTATAGTTATTGAATTTGGGATCGCTCTCAAATTTTTCCGCTTTGGCAGCCGCCTCGGCCGAGTAACTGACGCCATCGGCACCGTAAACCTCCCTGGCTATGAGGTCAATCCTCTGCCGTAATGGAGTATCCAGTTCGTACAGGTATTTGAAATCCACCTCCTCTTCACACGCGTCAAGGATGGCATCGGTCAACTCAAGGGCCCCTTCGCCGCCCTTGAGCCAATGTTTGGAAACGGCAACCCGGGCCCCCGCCTCTTCGCACATCTTTTTTGCCAGTTTAATCTCTTCCCTGGTATCGGTATGAAAGTGATTGAGACACACGACCGGATTGATTCCGGATTTTTTTACGGTATGAATATGATGAATGAGGTTGGACATGCCGTCGGCGAGCCAGGGCAGGTTTTCTTCAAAATATTCTTTCGCAATCGGCCTGCCAGGAACGACCGGTGGCGCGCCGACATTGACCCCGTGATGCTTCAATGCGCGGATGGTCGCTGTGATCACGGAGACGTTGGGTTTATTACCGGAATAACGGCATTTCACATTCCAGAATTTCTCGAACCCGATGTCGGCGCCAAAGCCCGATTCGGTAACATGGTAATCCGCCAGTTTGAGCGCCATCTTGTCTGCGACAATGGATGACTGTCCGACAGCAATGTTGGCAAATGGGCCGGCATGGACGAAGCAGGGTTGTCCCTCTATGGATTGCAGCATATTCGGGTTGATTGCGTCCCGCATCCATGCGGTCATGGCCCCCGCCACTTCAAGGTCTTCGGTAGTGACCGGGTTGCCCTGTTTATCATGAGCCACCACGATCTCGCCAATCCGCTTTCTGAAGTCGGCCAGATCGCTGAAGATGGCCAGTATCGCCATGATTTCCGATGAGACGGCAATGGCAAACTTGGATGGCATCATGAATCCGTCCATTTTGCCCCCGATTCCGATAATAATATGGCGTAAGGCCTGTGCGCAGAAGTCAATCACCCAGTCCATTTCGACATTATTCGGATCGATATCCAGGCGTTTCAGATTTCTCTCGGCGAGTTTCGCATCATCGTAATTGAATTCGTGCTGAATGCGCGAGGTCAGGGCGACCATCGCCAGATTGTGGGCGTTTATCACCGCATTGATATCACCGGTAAGGCCCAGCGAAAATTCGGTCAGCGGAATACATTGGGACAGACCGCCACCCGCCGCCGATCCCTTTATATTGAATGTCGGGCCGCCGGAAGGTTGCCGAATGGCCGCGGTAACCTGTTTGCCGCGTTTCCCCAGACCCTGCAGGATTCCCATTGTGGTGGTGGATTTGCCTTCTCCAAACGGAGTGGGGTTGAGGGCGGTAACCTCGATGAATTTTCCATCCGGTTCTTTCTCCAGCCTGCTCAATACCCGCGCATAGTCCACCTTCGCTATATGGTGTCCGTGGGGGAGCAACTCGTCAGAATCAATACCCAGTTCATCGGCCAACTGAGACGCAGTCTTCATATGTTTTTCAGCTGCTTCGGCGATTTTCCAGTCAGCGTGTTTTGTTGGATCAAGGGACATGGTGTTTCTCTCCTAATTTGTAATAGGCATCAGGGGAATTTTTCGCGCGGCCAACCAAATCCGCACCGTTATCGTGAAGATTCGTTTATGAATACAGCAGATTTACCGGTGATTGACTCTCTTCAATACCGTGGTGCCGTTTTTAATGGAGCGTTCAAAAAAACGAAAAACTTATTATAGATACATAGTGTTACAAAAATTTCCTGATGCAATTCTTTTGTATTAAGTGTTATTTATTTCTGTTTTGATGATCGGGGTCATCAAAGCGTCGCTTCACCGTCGATAGTCCTATTCTAACGTGATGTTCATCGATTCACTAACCCGGAACCGCAATTAATCGAGAAAAAGTGTAACGGATGCTTGCCGGGAATTAAAAAAACCGGAAGATACGGGGAATCCCACTGATTGTCGCTGCCATGATGCCAACATATGGACGGATTGTTGTGGCTGTGGCGGCGTAGTACAATACAGACAGGTTGTTGTCTCTTGTATTGCGTTTGTTGTGCCCCCATATACATGGATGAGACGTGGGTTATGGCTTTGTTTCCGGTTGTTGGCGTGCCGCATAAACGGACAGTCTCAGGCCTTCTTCAAAACATTCCCGATCAATTCACATTACTTAAGGTAACAGGACGGTTTTATGCGTCGACATATTCGCCATTCCCGTAAGCGGCTGTTGTCGCAGCTTGCCTGGAAGATACGGCTTGTTTTCTGGTTTGGCTCGATTGCGGTCGGGCTCACCGCGGTAGCCTTTGCAGGGTTAAGCGTCCATGTCGATACATTGTTCCGTGAATTGAAGAGTCATTTCCCCTACATGATTTATTTTCTTCCGCCTGTGGGGCTGCTCCTGATCGCCTGGTTGACCCGCAGATTTTTCAAGGGGGCTGAGGGTAGCGGTATCCCCCAGGTGATCGTTACCATCCAACGCAAGGAACAGCGTTTCCTGCGCAGGAGCCTGCTCTCCCTGGGGGTGGCGTTCGGCAAAATCATCCTGACACTGTTGGGTCTCCTGGCCGGCGCCTCCATAGGGCGTGAGGGGCCAACCGTCCATATTGGCGCCTCCATCATGTATTTCATCGGTAAACTGGCGACGTTTCCACCCCATTATATGGAAAAAGGGCTCATTCTGGCGGGTGGTTCTGCAGGGATTGCGGCCGCATTCAATACCCCGTTGGCGGGCATCGTGTTCGCCATTGAGGAACTGAGCCGCTCGTTCGAGGAGCGCACCAGCGGCATTATTCTCACTGCGGTACTGTTCGCCGGCATGACCGCCATGGCGCTACAGGGGAACTACAACTATTTCGGCAGTGTCTATGCGATTATGCCGCTGGATCAAAGTTGGCTGGCCGTGCCGCTTTGTGGCGTTATCGGGGGATTACTGGGCGGGCTGTTCAGTCAGATCCTGGTGAAAGGCGGGCGTTTCCTGGTACCGGTAATAAAAACACACCCGTTCGTTGTGGCGGGTGTATGTGGCGTCCTGATCAGTGTTGTGGGCCTGCTCTCGGGTGGTCTTACCTTCGGTACCGGCTATCTGGAAGCGCAGCAGATTGTTACGGGGAAAGCAGACTATGTCCCCTGGTTTCCCTTTTTGAAGATGATTGCCTCGGTTGCCTCCTATCTGAGCGGTATTCCCGGCGGGATCTTTTCACCATCGCTTGCTGCCGGTGCCGGTCTTGGTGCAACACTTTTCCACTGGTTCCAAACTGCGCCCTATGAAGCAATGATCCTACTCGGCATGGTGGGCTATTTTGCCGGGGTGATCCAGTCTCCGATTACTGCCTTTGTGATCGTGATGGAGATGACCGATAATCATGACATCATGCTGGCCTTGATGGCGACGTCGATTATTGCTTACGGCGCATCGCGCCTGGTTTGTACCTCCCCCGTTTATCAGGCCATGGCGCTGCAGTTTCTGGGGGCGCAGAAGCGGCTGGCGGGTGAGGAGATCCAGAGTAAGGCAGCTGAACCCGCGTAGTGTAAATAAATTTACCTGAAGTTCTACAGGGATTACAGTCCTGATTGGGGAAATCAGGTTACTTTACAATACAACCCACAACACTTATAGAGAAAGTAGAGATATTCTGGTAGCATCCACCCTAATATATGTGCCATTGGTCCGCCCTATTTATTCCAGACAACGGTTCTTCTGAACCGGCAGGGTTGACTCCCCCTCACGTATCCTGTTTTCGCCAGCCATGACGCGGTTTATCTTTGTTACCGGCGGTGTGGTTTCCTCGTTGGGTAAGGGGCTCGCGTCAGCGTCGCTGGGAGCTATTCTGGAGGCGCGTGGCTTCAAGATGTCCTTGCTGAAGCTTGATCCCTATATCAACGTTGATCCGGGCACCATGAGTCCGTTTCAACATGGTGAAGTCTACGTGACTGAAGATGGCGCCGAGACCGATCTGGATCTGGGGCATTATGAGCGGTTTGTCCGCACCCGCATGAGCAGACGCAACAACTATACGACGGGCAGGATCTACCTGAATGTGATCCAGAAGGAACGGCAAGGGGATTATCTGGGCGGCACCGTCCAGGTGATCCCGCATATTACCGATGAAATCAAACACTGTATAACCCGTGGAGCAGGCGATGCGGACATCGTGATGGTCGAAATTGGCGGGACAGTGGGTGATATCGAGTCACAGCCATTTCTTGAAGCCATACGCCAGATGCGCTTTGAACTGGGTCCGGGCCGGTCACTGTTCATGCATCTGACACTGGTGCCCTATATTGAAACCGTGGGTGAGATCAAAACCAAGCCAACGCAACATTCTGTCAAGGAGCTGCGTTCGATAGGTATTCAGCCTGATATATTGCTTTGCCGCACCGATCGGCCCCTGCCTGATAATGAACGGAAGAAGATTGCACTGTTTACCAATGTTAGCGAGTCAGCGATCATTTCCGCCATTGACGCCGATAATATTTACAAGATACCACGGCTTTTCCATGAACAGGGTCTGGATAAAATTGTCGTCGAACGCTTCGGCATTGATGCCAGACAGGCGGATTTAAATGAATGGGATGCGGTTGTAGACGCCATGGACCATCCCCGGGATGAGGTCGATATTGCCATGGTCGGTAAATACGTGGATCTGGCCGATTCCTATAAATCACTTACAGAGGCTTTGATCCATGCCGGCGCCCACACCAGAACCCGTGTCAACATTACTTATGTGGATTCCGAGGAGATAGAAGAAACCGGGGTTGCCTGCCTTGCCGGTATGGATGCCATCCTGGTGCCCGGAGGGTTCGGTAACCGTGGGATAGAAGGCAAAATCTCCGCCATTCAATACGCCAGGGAAAACAGTGTCCCGTATCTGGGTATCTGTCTTGGCATGCAGTTGGCGGTCATTGAATATGCGCGTCATATTGCGGGCCTTGAAGGCGCTAACAGCACCGAGTTTGTTCCGTCCACGGCGCATCCCGTCATTGCCTTGATTACTGAATGGATGGATGTGAATGGCAATATGGAGCAGCGCGATGAGGACTCCGATCTGGGCGGGACCATGCGCCTGGGCGGCCAGGCATGCCGGTTACTTGAGGGTACACTGGTACATGAACTCTACGGCAAGGATACGATCACCGAACGGCACCGGCATCGCTATGAATTTAATGATCGATATCGTGATAAACTGGAGAAAAAGGGGTTGGTGATTGCCGGAACATCAATAGACGACAGACTGGTTGAAATCATCTCGCTGGCTGCTCATCCCTGGTTCATTGGTTGCCAGTTCCATCCGGAATTTACCTCGACACCCCGCGACGGCCATCCACTGTTTTCCGGATTTATCCAGGCGGCATTGTCCTACCGCAATATGGCAAGTGTGGATATCAAGAATGCGTCTATGTAATTTTGATACAGGCGAAGACAGGCCGTTTTTCCTGATAGCCGGGCCCTGTGTTATCGAGAGTGAACAGCTTGCCGAGGATACGGCAGGAACATTGAAAGAACTTGCCGGGCAACTGGCGATTCCGTTTATCTATAAATCATCGTTTGACAAGGCCAATCGCAGTTCCCATGAGAGTTATCGCGGTCCCGGTCTCGAGCAGGGGCTTGCGATCCTGGACAAGGTAAAAAAAACAGTCGGCGTCCCGGTCCTCACCGATGTCCATGAAGATACTCCTCTGGATGAGGTGGCAGCGGTGGTGGATGTTCTGCAAACCCCTGCATTTCTATGCAGGCAGACAAACTTTATCCAGAGCGTCGCCCGCCAGGGGCTTCCGGTGAATATCAAGAAAGGTCAGTTTCTTGCCCCCTGGGACATGAAACAGGTAGTAGAGAAGGCCCGTGCCTGTGGAAACAGGCAGATCATGGTGTGTGAGCGGGGGACCAGTTTTGGCTACAACAATCTTGTCTCCGATATGCGTTCCCTGGTGGTAATGAGGGAATTTACCTGCCCGGTGGTATTTGATGCGACCCACTCCGTGCAGTTGCCGGGGGGCCAGGGCAGCGTCTCGGGTGGGCAGCGCGAATACATCCCGGCCCTGGCCAGGGCGGCGGTTGCAGTAGGTATTGACGGGCTGTTCATGGAGACCCACCCGGATCCCGACAGGGCCTTGAGCGATGGTCCCAACAGTTGGCCGCTGGGGCAGATGAGAGGCTTGCTGGAAACCTTGAAATCCATTGATGCACAGATCAAGATATCTGCCTTGAATTAACCGGCTTAACTCTAAGAAGAATACAGTCATGTCTGAAATCACCCAAATTCATGCTAGAGAGATACTGGACTCACGTGGAAATCCGACCATTGAGGCGGAAGTGGTTACCGCGGCGGGCGCAACGGGAAACGCCATGGTCCCTTCCGGAGCGTCAACCGGTATCCGCGAGGCACTGGAACTCCGGGACAATGACCCTTCGCGCTATCATGGCAAGGGCGTCCTTAACGCAATCGGAAATATAAGCGAACACATCAGCCCGGTGGTTATTGGTATGGAGGTAGCGGATCAGGCCGGCGTGGACGGGACCATGATTGAGCTTGATGGGACAGACAGTAAATGCAAGCTTGGCGCCAATGCTGTCCTGGCTGTCTCCATGGCAACGGCCTATGCCGCCGCCGATGAACAGGGCGTCCCCCTGTATCGATATCTGGGCGGTGAAGGTCCGTTCGACATGCCGCTGCCGATGATGAATATCATCAATGGCGGAGCCCACGCGGACAACAATGTGGACATCCAGGAATTCATGATACTTCCGGTAGGCTCAGGCAATATCACGGAGGCCGTGCGTTATGGTGCGGAGGTATTTCATTCGCTGAAGGAGGTCCTGCAAAAACGGGGACTCAGTACCACTGTCGGTGATGAAGGCGGGTTTGCCCCGGACCTGGACTCAAATGAAGAGGCCATTGAGGTGATCCTGCAGGCGATCAGCGCAGCAGGTTATACCGCGGGTGAGGATATCCTGTTGGGTCTGGATGCCGCCTGTTCCTCATTCTACCGGGACGGAAGATATGAATTAGGTTCCGAGAACAAGCAACTCAGTTCGCAGGAATTCCTGGATTATCTTGCGCCATGGTTCGACAAGTATCCGATAATCCTTTTAGAGGACGGTATGGCGGAAGAGGATTGGCCGGGATGGAAATTGATGACGGAAAGGCTGGGCAGGGATGTGCAACTTGTCGGTGACGATATATTTGTTACCAATACGGCATTAATTCAAAAAGGGATTGACGAAGGGATCGCCAATTCGGTCCTGATCAAGGTGAACCAGATCGGAACATTAACCGAGACACTTGCGGCCATCGATATGGCAAAGAAAGCCGATTATACCGTGGTGATATCGCATCGATCCGGAGAGACCGAGGATACCACCATAGCGGACCTGGCGGTTGCGACATGCGCCGGTCAGATAAAGACCGGGTCACTCTCGAGATCGGACCGGATTGCAAAATATAATCGTCTGATGAAGATCGAAGCGGAACTGGGAGAGAATGCGCATTATTCCGGCCGGGATGTATTTTATCAGCTGGGTTGAGGACAGGAGTTGGGAATGTGATTGAATTCCATGTTGGACCCGATGACCGGGTTATTCATCGCTGAAGCAGGGGGAAACATGTGAAATTTATCATTGCGATCCTGATGGTGCTGCTGATCATGCTGCAATACCGGCTGTGGAGAGGAAATGGCAATCTTCCTGAAGTGCGCCACCTTGAACGGGTCAAGATCGCTCAGATGGAGGAAAATCATCGCTTGCAAGAGCGTAACCGGTCGCTGTCGGCGGAAGTCCTGGATCTCAAACATGGATTGGACGCCATCGAAGCGCGTGCCAGAAGCGAGATGGGCATGATTAAATCTGACGAGACCTTCTTTCAGATCGTCAACAGACGGAAACCATCGCCGCACGGCCACGCAGACCGGTAATCATGCTTAGGGATTCACAATACTGGGCGGTCATTCCGGCGGCTGGCGCCGGTGCGCGCATGGGTGCGGACAGGCCGAAGCAATATCTGCGGATCGGAGGCAAATGTCTCCTGGCCTATGCCCTGGAACATTTTTGCCGGCACCCAAGGATTACCGGGGTTGTGGTGGCGCTCGCGGAGGGGGATCCTTACTGGCCGGGTTTGCCCATTTCCACTCATGAAAAAATCATAATGGCGACAGGAGGGGAGCAACGATGCCATTCCGTCTTAAACAGTCTTCGTCGCCTGGCGCATCACGCACAACCGGATGATTGGGTACTGGTGCATGATGCGGCGCGCCCCTGTCTCCGTAGCGAGGATATCGATTACCTTATGCAGGAATTAGCCGGTCACCCTGTCGGCGGTCTGCTGGCGTTACCTGTTCAGGACACCATGAAACGTGCCGATTCGGAGAATGAGATTTCTGAAACCGTAGACCGGCAGGGTCTGTGGCATGCCCTGACGCCACAGATGTTCCGGTTTGCGAAATTGACACAGGCGTTGACACAGGCGATTGGCCGTGATCAGATGGTCACTGATGAAGCACAGGCCATGGAACTTTCCGGTGTGAGACCAAAACTGCTAACCGGGCATCCCGGCAATATCAAGGTCACTCATCGAGGGGATCTGCCGGTCGCTGAATTATTCCTGTTGCAACAGGAGGGCCGCAAGTGAGGATCGGACATGGCTATGATGCACATAAGCTGGTTGCAGGCCGGTCCCTGATACTGGGTGGGGTGACGATCCCCCATGCACAGGGGCTCGCCGCGCACTCCGATGGCGATGCGGTGATTCACGCAGTGTGCGATGCCCTGTTGGGGGCCGCAGCATTGGGCGATATGGGTTCCTACTTTCCCGATACGGATATGGCGTTCAAGGATATAGACAGCCGTTTGCTGCTCAGAAGAGTCACCAGCCTGTTAAATGAACAACTATACACTGTTTGCAATACGGACATCACCATCATGGCACAAGCTCCTAAAATGTCACCATACATCACAGACATGCGTGCTAACCTGGCGCAGGATATGGGGATAAATGTCTCCGCAATAAATATCAAGGCAACCACGACTGAAGGGATGGGATTTATCGGGCGCGAAGAGGGTATAGCCGTACATGCGGTAATTCTGATTATGCCTGGTGATAATTCCAGGTGAGTAGCGGTTGCCCTGTGCAACTTATGATGGCGGATGCTATTGATTATGGAACGGCGCAGATGCAAGTTGAGATTAGCGTGCTAGACTTAGCGTAGTTATGATGGGCTGGATGTTGAGGTATCTTCTGTTAGTGGATAGGGATCCGTTATTGAAGGACTGTCTTGACGTTCGCAGTGCCGGGGTTGGCCAAATCTGTATTCTAAGTTTCATATTTTTATACGCCTTTAGCTATAAAAGGCCGGTGTAGCTTGGCTGCGAACGAACCACGAAGTAATACTGGGATTTATATATCCCCACGGAACCAAACCATCCATGTTTGTCTATCTGTTAATAAGGCCGATTTACGTCTGTATCGGAAAACGTTCTGCGTTTCTCAGCGAGTTCAATAGAGTAATTATTACTGTACACAAAAGAAGATAGTCACAAGAGCCGGAGGAGAACAGCGTCATGAATACACATAATCTAACAAGTGAAATACAGTTAAGGAATTTTACGCAAATTGAAATGGAAGTTGATGCCGAATATGGAGTTATATGGATATACCTCAATCCAACATTGAGACCATGTTTTAATGAAACATTAATCAATGAAGTTCGAAGTATTCAGTTAATGCTGGAAGCCCATGATGGAACGCTCCCGTATAACGGTGAACGGGTCCCTGTTCATTATTTTGTTGTCGATTCCCATACACCCGGTATTTTTAGTATGGGTGGTGATTTGCGCCTGTTTCGGGAGTTTGTGATCCGGGAAGACAAGGAAGGTTTTCTCAAACATGCCAGACTTTGTATTGACACGCTTTATGGCCTTATTACCGGTTGTGGGCTGCCAATTACGACGATTTCACTGGTACGGGGCGATGCTATCGGCGGTGGATTTGAGACGGCCCTGAGTTGCCAGGTGGTTATCGCTGAACAGGGTATTGAGATGGGTCTGCCGGAAATCCTGTTTAATCTGTTTCCCGGCATGGGGGCCTATCATTTACTCTCTCAACGGATACCTCCAAAACAGGCAGAGAAATTGATGCTGAGCGGCCGTAAATATCCTGCTCAGGAGTTATATGACATGGGACTTATCGATAAACTGGTAGAGGAAGGACAGGGAAGGAATGCAGTCTACTCTTATATAAAGGAATCAAATCGTTACAGAAATGGTTATCTGGCCCTGAAACATATCAGGGAAAGAGTCAACCCGATCAGTTATGACGAGATGATGGAGGTATGTAGCTACTGGGTGGAAGTCGCCATGAAGGTAACCGACAGGGATCTGAAATTGATGGATGACCTGGTAAAGGCCCAGGAGTACAGGCTGGCTGCAACAGAGCATGACCGGTATGAGAAAAGCATTGCCTGAGGGAGTTCTGATAAATCAGGATACACCGGCGAGAAAAAAATCTGCGCCAGGGAAACTGTTTAAAATGCTGCTGAAGCCAGTTGCTTGAGGTAGGCGAGCAGGGCGGTTTGTGTCCGATCGTATTCATCACTGAGGTCTGAGATATGTGCAACCAGAGACATTTTTTGCCCGGTCGATGATATTTTATAGATGTTAGAGGCACATTCCGCCAGGGATATAGCGCCAATGCTCATGGTACTGCCCTTCATGGCATGAGCACAGTCCTGTATCTCATGAAAATTTTCTGATCGCATTGAGCGCTCGATCGTCATGATCATGCTTTTCGTGTCCTTCAGAAACCCATGGATCAAATCATTCATAAAATCGACATCCTGGCTAAGAGAGGCAAGATTGTTAAGTGCTTCGATATCGATTGCAGGATGCTTGCCGGATTGTTTGGTAGAAATCAGTTTCAGGCCGGGCGTGGAAACATTGGATCGTACCGATTCGGGTCTGGTTTTATCAATGAGCGAATAGATAGTATGTAACAGCTTTTTCGTTTCGACCGGCTTGGTCAGGTATTCGTCAACACCGGCCTCTTTGCACTCCCTGATTGCTTCAGTCGTCGCATTTGCAGTTAACATGATAACGGGGACCCTTTTTTTAGCTGTCGTCATGAAACGGTAGATCTTTACAGCCTCGATACCTCCCATCACGGGCATGTGCATATCCAGAATCATCAGGTCGTAGTTGCCCTTCTGTACTCTGTCCAGGGCCTTCTCTCCATTATTAATGATATCTACATTATGGCCCGCATGTTCAAGGATTTTTCTTATGACTTTCTGGTTGGTCAAGTTATCTTCTCCTACGAGAAGATTTAATGGCACTCCCGTGGAAAAATCAGACTGGAAGTCAATCAGGCGGGTGACATTCTCCTGCTCCGCCGTACCAAGAGATATGGCATGCAGAGTATTGAACAGTAACCGTCTATCGATCGGTGTATTAAGCACGCAGAAATAGCCCGAGTTGAGAAAGAATGCATTATCACTCTCGGGCCCTTCCCGAATGAGTACAAGATCGGTATTCTTTGCCGCAGGATTGATTTTCAGTTTTTGTGCCAACCACACCGCATCGATATCCAGTCCTTCTTCATCAACCAGTATGATGCTGTAGGGAGAAAGGGACTGGACATTTTCAATGATCAGTTTTTCAGCCTCAGCAGCGGAATTTACATGGTCCCAGTCAAGTTGCCAATCGGACAGATAGCAAGCCGGGGCTTCGCTGGGTGAAGCAGTGGTAGCGACCAGCAGGACCTTTGGCTTGTGAAGCAGATCGACTTTTTGAAGCAGATCGACTTTTTGTTTAAGGTCCGCTTGTTCAGGTTGTTGTGCAAGTACCAGTTCAAACCAGAAGGTACTGCCCTTGCCGGACTGGCTTACCAGCCCTATTTCTCCGCCCATCAGATTTGCCAGGTCACGGGCGATTGAGGTCCCCAGACCCGTTCCCCCGTATTTATGGGTTATGGAATGATCCGCCTGCGTAAATTTCTCGAAAATCTGCTTCTGCACCTCTTCCGGGATACCAATACCTGTATCGGTAATCTCAAACCTCAGATGGACATGCATACCCTCTACTTTGAGCGTGCTAACGTTGATCCTGATATCCCCCTTTTCAGTAAATTTGATCGCGTTACTGATAAGATTGATCAGTATCTGGCGAATATGTTGTGCATCTCCGATCAGCTTGTAGGGCGTGTCCGGCGCAAGGTGTAACTGGCAGGCCAGCCCCTTGTTCTCCGCCAGTGGTGCCATCATGCGCACGGTTGATTTCACCGTCGCATACAGATCGAAATCCTGGTGTTCTATTTCCGTCTTGCCGGCCTCGATCTTGGAAATATCCAGGATATCTTCAATCAGTGAAAGTAGTGTTTTGGCTGAGGCCTGGATTGTGGATACGAAATCGCGTTGCTCTGTATTCAAACGGGTAGAGGTGAGCAGATCACTCATGCCAATGACTCCATTTAATGGCGTCCGTATCTCATGGCTCATATTGGCGAGGAACAGGGTTTTAGCCTGATTGGCCGATTCCGCCTCCTGTACAGCCTTCCGCAACCGACTTTGCAGGACATAGATGTAAAATGGCAGGAGGATCATTGCCAGGATTACTGTCCCGCTGATAAGCAGGTTGTTTGACCAAAAAGGGCTGTAGGCTATTACAAACGAAAAACCGAGCATACACAGTCCGGTATTAATCAACAGGTATTTGCCCCCCTGGCGTAGACCGCTGCTCAGGATTAACCAGAAATAGATGACCAGGAGAGGCGCCGCAACTTCATCCGATACAGCCAGCGCATAAGAGGTAGTGGCCACGCCTACAATCATGGCGAGGATAATTCGCGTGGGATTTAAAGACGGCTCATAATAGGACCAGATAATGAACATAAAACTGAAAGGTACGAGCGCGATACACATCAAAACAATGCTTTTATCGATCGCCCCGAATGAATAGCCAATGGACGTGCAAACAAAAACCACGAAGACCACAGCAAATCTGATGACTGCTTGTTCAAATTCATCTCCTCGCATACGGAGAGAAGTAATTTCTCTGACTCTGGAGATAAGGCGGTCCATGATGGTTACGGTGCTATAATTTTATGACTTGCGTTCATCATCTGTTGACAGCCATCTGTTCCTGACAGGCAGTGATCTTGTCAAGTTGATTAAGCAGGGCATCGACGCAGCGTGGATCCAGATGTTCGCCCGCCTGCCTGGTGATCTCGTTGAGCGCGTCATCGACCGACCAGGATGTCTTATATGGCCGGGTGTTTACGAGTGCGTCAAATATGTCCGCAGTAGTGACAATGCGGGCCTCCAGGGGAATGTCATCATGTTGCAGGCCGGCCGGATATCCCTTGCCATTAAAGCTCTCATGATGGTTCAGTGCGATGGTCGCCCCCATCTGTAAATAGGGCGATGGGCTGTCCTTGAGGATCTCATATCCTATTGTCGTATGGGTCTTCATGATCTCCATCTCATCGGCATCCAGTGGGCCCTGCTTGAGTAAAATAGCATCAGGAATACCGATCTTGCCGATGTCATGCATGGGTGCAGCAATTTCAATAGTATCACAGAATTCATCGTCCATACCTGTTTCAGCGGCGATGATTCGGGAAATCCTGCCTATTCTGAGCTGGTGTATGCCGGTGAGGTTGTCTTTGAACTCGCCGGCGCGCGCCAGACGCACGAGTGTTTCCTTCTCCCTGATACGGACTTGTTCAACCGCTTCCTTTACCTGTGTTTCAAGGGAGTGTGCACGATGACTGATAATTAATTGCTGCCGGCGCATTACCAGCAGATTCCGGCAGCGCACCTTACACTCATAATGGTCGACGGGTTTGATCAGAAAGTCGGTTGCGCCCGCTTCCAGCGCCTTATACATAATTGCCTTTTCGTCGACGATGGTAATGATCACGATTGGGATATCATGGCATGCTGGGAGCTTGCGTAGCCGGCGGGTGAATTCGACCCCGTCCAGTTCCGGCATTTTATAGTCGGCAATGATTAGATCCGGGGGATCGGATTCCGCTACTTTCAGTGCCGACAGGGCATTGTCGTATGCTTTTACTTTAATATTGTCTCCAATGGTCCGAATGACGGTCTCGAGAATTACCCGGCTGGTGAGTTGATCATCGATAACCATAACCGTGGCAACGAGCGATTTATTGCTCTTATTATTATTCAATATTGTAGGCATCTTCTTTCACACTTTTTTATTTTTGTTTAAAGAATCGGGATTTGGCGAATTGGATATCATTTTCGTCCCTGCCGGTTGTTTTTTATAATAGCGTATTTTCTCAACGCCGATTTATATGCTATTTAAATAACGAAATTAAATTACCTCCCAAAGCTGTTGTTATCAAAGAGAAATTTGTCATTTTCACTTTTGACCTTTTATAAGGACATAAACCGCCCCCGTTCCCCCGTCTGCCGGGCGGGCGGAACAGTAAGCCAACACCTCACGCCGTTGCGGTAACCAGTGGTTAAGACTGTTTTTTAATACCGGCTTACCCTCTATTGAGCCACGACCCTTGCCATGGACTATGCGGACACAGCGTTGTTTCCCGCTACGGGATGTTGCCAAAAAAACTAATAGTGCATCTTTTGCCGAGGCAACTGTCATGCCATGCAGATCCAGTTCCGCCTCGATACGGATTTGGCCTCTACGCAGTTTTTGCCAAACCTTGTTCTGGATGCCGGGACGCCGATACAGAAGTTCCTTGCCTGTATCTAAATCCATGGGGGCCATCGTGCCGGTTGCCATGTCATCCAGTGCCCGTTGCGCAATGTTTTGCGATTGCACAGGGATCGGGGCGGGTTTGCGTTGCATGGACCGGACCTTGTCCTGAGTCAGTGGTTGCACGGGACCGACCGTGTTCCGGAACAGTTCGATATCTTCCTTGCTTGGTCTGGATGGCTCCGTCATGATGTGTTCTACAAAAAAATTAGCTATAAAGACAATAGTTTACAGCAGAAAAATGAAAATGTCAGGAGTCCCGTTGCAGTCAGGGCTGGATCCCGTCACCGGCGAACAGCGCAAATTTCCGGTTTCTCCGTTTCAGGTAGGGTAAGCGCAATAGTAACAACAGGATTAAGATCACCCCGTAGGTGACAGGTGTACGCACATCTGCCTTCACCAGCCATAGATAATGCAAAATACCCAGGGTGGCGATGCAATAGATGAGCCTATGCAGGCTTTTCCATCTCTTTCCAAGCCTGAGCTTCATCTTCCTGGTGGAGGTGATTGCAAGTGAAATGAGCAATACGAAGGCCGTGAAGCCCACTGTAATGTAAGGCCGTTTAATGATATCCGCGGTGATCTCCTGCCAATCGAAAAACTGGTCCAGGACCAGATAGGTCAGAAAATGCAGGCATGCATAAAAGAATGCGAACAGACCCAGCATGCGTCGATAGCGTACAATTTCGCTTTTTCCCGTTAATCGCCTCAAGGGCGTAACAGCCAGTGTTATCAGCAGAAAGTTCAGGGTCCAGTCACCGGTAAAATGGGTGATCTCCTTAATCGGATTGGCGCCGAGTCTGCCCGTCAATCCATAGCTTATGAGCAAGGCAAACGGAACCAGACAGAGTATAAACAGGATCGGTCTCGTGTGGTTCCGCATCGCCAGTCTGAATCTGCTGCCGTTAATTTATTGTAGCGAACAATGGATAATTTTCCGCCGGTTTTCCCGATGCCGGGCCATCCCGGTATCCGGCCTTCATGTTAGTGATACTTTCTCAAATCCATGCCCCGGTATAACGATGCAACCTGATCAGCATAACCGTTAAACATCAGGGTCTTGCGTTTTAAGAATTCCCCTATCCTGCGCTCTTTTCTCTGGCTCCAGCGTGGATGGTCTACATTGGGATTGACATTGGAGTAAAATCCGTATTCCCTCGGCGTGGCGCGATTCCAGCTTGTAGGCGGCTGCCGGCGGGTAAACGCGATGTTGACGATGGACTTGATGCTCTTGTATCCATATTTCCAGGGCACGATCAGGCGCAGTGGCGCACCGTTTTGATTTGGCAGCACTCGCCCATACATACCGATGGACAGCAGTGTCAGTGGTTGCATGGCCTCGTCAATGCGCAGGCCCTCAACATAGGGCCAGTCCAGTACTCTGCGGCGCTGGCCCGGCATCTCCGAGGGTCTGAGCACGGTTGTAAAGGCAACATACTTTGCATGTGAATTGGGTTCAAAACGGCTAAGGACATCCGCTAAGGGTACGCCGATCCACGGGATCACCATGGACCAGGCCTCGACACACCTTAATCTGTAAATGCGCTCTTCCAGCTTGTGTGGTTTAAGAAAATCCTCCAGATCGTAAACGCCGGGTTTGTTGCATTCGCCGGTAACCGTGACAGACCAGGGGAGCGGCTTGAATTTATCTGAAAGTTCATAGGGGTCCCGTTTGTCCGTGCCGAATTCATAGAAATTGTTATAAGTGGTCGCGCTTTCATAGTCGGTCTGCTCTTCATCTGTGGAGAAAGTACTTTTGGTCATATTCTCAAGTTGTATGGCAGCGTCGGCGCCGGCAGGCCAGAGCAGGCCGGTACCGGCTGCACTGAACAGGCTTCCGGCAAATCCCAGCCTGGCAGCATCCTGCACAAATTTACGCCGTGACAGATATATCGCTTCGTCAGTAATTTCTGAGGGTTTGATATCCGCCGGTCTTCTGATAATCATGGTTTTCTACATTGCAAATTGTATAAAAGATACTAGATTGACTCCCAGGCTGCCATGTCAGTTCCTCTGATCAGCCGACCCAGCGTCTGGCATTCTGGAAAAGACGCATCCAGGGACTGTTTTCGTGGCGCCAATTATCTACGATCCAGGAGTATTGTTTTCTCAGAAAAACCCGTTCCGGGTGGGGCATCATGATGGTAAAACGGCCGTCATCGTTACTGAAACCGGTCACCCCTCCAGGTGATCCATTCGGGTTGGCGGGGTAACGTTCCGTGGGATTGCCGTAGTTATCGATGTAATGTAAACATGGTTTTGATCTTGCTGCATCATTCCCGTGGCTGAATTCAATCCGGCCTTCACCGTGGGCCACTACGATGGGAAGCCTGGAGCCATTCATCCCCGTTAACAGGATCGACGGCGAATCGGTCACCTCTACCATGACCAGTCTGGATTCGAATTGTTCGGACAGGTTGCGGATAAAACGGGGCCAGTGTTTTGCGCCCGGGATCAGGTCACGCAGTTGAGACATCATCTGGCAGCCGTTACAGACACCCAGCCCGAACGTCTCTTTGCGTTGAAAGAATGCCTGGAATGCGTCGCGCAGCCGTGGGTTGAATAAAACAGATTTGGCCCAACCGCCACCGGCGCCCAGCACATCGCCATAAGAGAACCCGCCGCAGGCAACCAGACCGCGAAAGGCGCTTAATGAAACCACTCCATCAAGCAGATCGTTCATATGCACATCAATGCTCTGAAACCCCGCCCGATCAAAGGCGGCAGCCATCTCTACATGACCGTTCACACCCTGTTCCCTCAGGATAGCGATGGGCGGTTGTACCCCTGTGTTGATAAAGGGAGCGCAGGGATCATTATCTATGTCGAAGGAAACGGTGATGGATAGACCCGGATCGTCCCTGTCCAGCAATTGGTCGTATTCCTGCCGGGCGCAGACCGGGTTATCACGCAGCGATTGCAGCTGAAAGGAGGTTGCAGACCATAACCGGTGCAGGTGAAGAACATCGCCGGCATAAATGGTCTCATCATGGTTGCGGATATTCACCTGCATGTCACTATTCAGTACGCCGATGCAGGAGAGATGCCCTTGCTCCAGTCCGGCATTGATGAATGTGTCCATAACGGCCGCTTCATGTTCGCTGCGGATCTGAATGACCCCGCCTGCTTCCTCGCTGAACAGTGCCGCCATTAAATTCTGTTCATCGCTGTCCAGTGTGATGTCGATACCGCTGCGGCCGGCAAAGGCCATTTCACAAAGCGTCACGAACAGACCGCCATCGGAGCG
The DNA here is from genome assembly GCA_046757565.1 of Gammaproteobacteria bacterium. Classification (GTDB taxonomy): domain Bacteria; phylum Pseudomonadota; class Gammaproteobacteria; order Eutrophobiales; family Eutrophobiaceae; genus JBHHYN01. Next base: position 19,024 of record JBHHYN010000007.1, read on the forward strand.
ATCGTGATAGGCCAGGATCAATCCCATCTCATTAAGCAGTTGTACGCCACGGAAAAAAGCGTGCAGCCAGGCCGGGACATCAAGATCGGGCGTCATGGCGTCGGTGCGGTTGAATACCTGCCCCAATGCCGATCCGCCGAGACGGTTTTTGCCCAGTCCGAGATCGATCAGCAGCAAACAGGTATCGCCATGGTCTGTCTGCAATTGCGGCGTGAGGGAGCGTCTAATGTCCGCCACGGGCGCAAAGGCGGTTACATTCAGGGAGAGCGGCGCCACAACCTGTTTTTCCATGCCGCCCTCCTGCCAGGTGGTGCTCATGGAGAGGGAGTCTTTGCCAACGGGGATGGAGAGTTTCAGGGTACGCGCCAGGGTGGTGACGGCCTCGACAGTGTCGTAGAGTCGGGCGTCTTCCCCGGGCTCTCCGCAGGCGGCCATCCAGTTCGCCGACAGGGCGATGTCTTCAAGCTTGATAATCCGGGCGGCGCAGAGGTTGGTAATTGCCTCGGTCACAGCCATACGGCCGGATGCAGGGGCATTTACAACGGCGATTGGAGGCCGTTCTCCCAGTGCCATGGCTTCACCCACATAGGCGTCATAGGCGCTGGCCGTTACCGTGCAATCAGCCACCGCTGTCTGCCAGGGACCAACCATCTGGTCCCGCGCCACAAGACCGGATACGCTGCGGTCCCCGATGCTTATCAAAAACCGTTTATCCGCGACCGCCGGCAGTTGCATGACGCGGCTGATAGCGTCCTGGAGTTCAATGTCACTCCAGGACGATAAGTAGTGCTCATCTGTGCTACGGGTTACATTACGAAGCATCCCTGGCGGTTTGCCCAGCAGCAGCGGTAATGGCATATCGATAGGTTGGTTGCTGAAAAGTGCATCGTACACCTGCAACTGCGTGGTGCCGTTTGCTTCACCAATTAACGCAAACGGCGCACGTTCACGCCGGCAAATCCGTGTAAACTGTTCGGTTTTATCCGCGTCGATGGCAAGGACATAGCGCTCCTGTGCTTCGTTACACCAGATTTGCATCGGTGACATCCCGGGATCGTCACTGGGGATGTCTCTGAGTTGAAACACTGCCCCACGACCGCTGTTATGGACCAGTTCCGGCAACGCATTCGCCAGGCCACCGGCGCCGACATCATGGATAGAAATAATCGGGTTCTCTTCCCCAAGGGCCCAACACTGATCGATGACCTCCTGACAGCGGCGTTGAATTTCCGGGTTGTCCCGTTGCACCGAGGCGAAGTCGAGTTCTTCCTCGCTCTTCCCGGAGGCCATGGATGAGGCGGCGCCACCGCCCAGGCCAATCAACATGGACGGACCACCGAGGACAACGATCCTGGCAGTGGCCGGGATTACTCCCTTGTGAACATGCGCCTCGCGGATCATGCCGTAACCGCCGGCCAGCATGATCGGTTTATGATAGCCGCGGATAACCGATGTGACCGGATCGCTGTATTCAAAGGTGCGGAAATAACCGCACAGGGCCGGACGGCCAAATTCGTTGTTGTAGGAGGCAGCACCGATTGGCCCTTCCAGCATGATGTCGAGGGCGGAGGCGATACGCCCCGGTTTGTTATTCTGCTCTTCCCAGGGTTGGGGCAGGGCCGGTATATGAAGATTGGAGACGGTAAAACCGGTGAGCCCGGCTTTGGGTTTGGCCCCTGCGCCGGTTGCCGCCTCATCACGGATCTCACCGCCTGCCCCGGTCGCGGCGCCGGGATAAGGTGAAATGGCGGTGGGGTGATTATGGGTCTCCACCTTCATCAGGATATGGACATCCTCGGGCTGATAACCATATTTCCTGCCGGGACCAACGGGAAAGAAGCGCGAAGCGTGGTATCCCTGCATCACGGCGGCATTATCCCGGTAGGCAGACAGCACCCGTCCGGGGTTAGCGCTGTATGTTTCACGAATCATGTCAAATAGTGAACGGTCCTGGGTGGCCGCATCAATACACCAACCGGCATTGAAGATCTTGTGCCGGCAGTGTTCCGAGTTTGCCTGGGCGAACATCATTAATTCCACATCAGTCGGGTCGCGTTGCAAGGTTGTGAAGGCATCGAACAGATAATCCATCTCCTCAACGGAAAGCGCGAGCCCCATTTCTCTGTTGGCATCAACGAGCGCCTTCCTGCCCGCTTCCTGGATGGGGATGGTTTTGAGTGGTTCCGCTGTGTGATCTGTGAACAGCATGGCGGCCGCATCGAGGTTATCGACAACTACCTGGGTCATGCGGTCATGGATCAGGGCCTTGATCTGATCAGACTGGTCCGTACCGGGCAATAAATCGCCTGCATAGGTTATGTGCCATATGCTTCCCCGTTCGATCCGCTCTATTTTTGAGAGACCACATTGATGCACGATATCGATTGCCTTGCTGGCCCAGGGAGAAATCGTACCGGGGCGCGGGATGACCAGCAGATAATTGTCACCATGGTCATTGCAGGCAGGGGAGGTCCCGTATTGAAGAAGGCATTCAAGCCGCTCCAGTTCGGTCTTGTCGAGATCGCCATCTATAAGGGCGAAATGGACGAATTCGGCAGAGACAGCAGTAATGTTGGTGCAGACTGCCCTGAGGGAGGAGAGGATTTTGTCGATGCGGAAGCCTGATAGGGCGGGACAACCGGGAAAAATGCGCATCAATGTATCAGGTTCTGGATGAGATCGCTATTATGACAGGTGCTGAACGCGCAGTGTACCTTATTTGAGTCGGGAGTCGGGAGTCGGGAATCGGGAGTTATCAGGAAAGCGTCGTTAGCTTCGAGAGATTAGAATGATTTTAGGGTTGATAGTGTGTGCCCGGCAACGCATACGTATCCGGCCGGCCTGTTAATAGACCTCTTCCACCTTGATTAAAACAGTGCGTTGCTCCTGCTCCCTTCTGCGCGTGCGCTGGAGGGTCTGCGTTTTATTGTTATAAGACTCCTTGTCAACGCCACCGATCCGGATCCACTCCCCCAGAGCGCCATGAACAGTGGTTTCCACGTTCTGTATATCAAAAATGGCCCGTTGATGAGGATGAATGCGTGACAACTGCGGTGAGACCAATAAGGTGACTTGATCGCCATTCAGTCTGGGGAGAATATAGAAGCCGGATGTCACATCTCTGTACTCGATAGTATCGTGTTCCACGACAGCACCGTGAGTAACATATACATCATGATTGGCTACCGGTATTGATTGACCGGATTCAATGAATGCCGGTTGGCCCTCAATGGTCTGGAGACGAAAATCGCTATTATCCTCCAGTTTTGAACGGGTGCTGCGTGTGCGGTAACGGACAGTGTTCCCCCTGTCGTCCTCAACCGAAATCCGGGCACCCGTCTGTCCATGTTGACGGGTTGTATTAGCGATGGTCACATCGCCGGATGAGTAACTGCCGGACAGGGAATGATCCGCGTCAAGGGAAGTCCCATCGACATCCTGGCGGACGGTGATCATCAGGCGCCTGGCGGCTTTGTCGATGTGTTGCAATAATTGCTTTATTTCGGCCAGGTTTGCCGCTGTCGTTTTAATGATAAGTTGATCGTTCATCCCCGTCACACTCCCTCCCCTGGCGAGAAGAGGTTTGATGATTGCAATGACTTCATCCGCCGAGCGGTGTTGCAGGGGGATCACTTCAAGCTGTGCAGCACTGGCCAACATGATGCTGAACAGGGCATAAAGGATAACGGATGACTTAATAGCGGTTTTCACAGGTGTAGTTTTTTCAGGTTCATGTCGGGACTTGCCTTCTCCCATATCTCTTCAAATTGCTGCAGTAAATAGTTAGAGATGCGATGATCATTAAAGTTTACTGTGCCTTCGTAACGTTCACTGTTTAATCTGTGCAGGTAGCCGGTTGCATCGGCAATAAATAACGCTTCGTTAAAATCCTTGTATTCAGGTCCCACTGCGCGAAATTCGAAGAAACTGCTCAATTGCATTGCCAGGTTGACAAGCCGATGGCCGCGCTGGATGATTGCCTGCGGTTCGAATACCAGGATGCGTATACTGGCGCGCCGGTTGGCGAGCACCATTTTTTTACTTGCTTCAATGAATTCAACCGTATCGTAAAGGGGTGGATCGAGATCGCGGCTGATGATGACAAGATGCTGCCTGCATTGTTGCGCCATGCTGGTCACCGCACGGCGATTGGCCGCACGCGTAGTAACCTGCACTGCATCGGCAGTATGTCCTAACTCATGATCTTTAAAGGTAAGCATAATGATGTATATTCAGATGTACATGATTGTTCAGGTAATATATCCATAATTCAATATGCAAAATTCATTCACAACCACATCCCGGGGTCATCTTCTGTGAAGTATGTCCGCCTCATATTCATGAGTTTAGTCTGTTACTAACCGTTTATGTGCAGCGTTTAACGGCTGCGATAATCTGCCTGGCCTGTTGTTCCGCATTCCCTGTATAAGATGCGGGGGTCAGTGCCAACAGTCGCCGTTTCACATCATCCGGCAGTTCCAGATCATTGATAAAATCCCTCATGCCCGCCCGGGTTATCACTTCTCCCCGGGTCATCTGTTTCAGCTTTTCATACGCCTGGTCTATCCCGTAGCGGCGCATGGTTGTTTGAATGGCCTCCGCCAGTACCTCCCAGGCATTTTCCAGATCGGACTCCAGTTTGTCCGGGACCACTTCAAGCCTGGCCAAACCCTTCAGGCAGGATTGGTAGGCGATCAAACAGTATGCTATGGCGGTTCCTGTTGTACGGATGACGGTGGAGCCGGACAGGTCCCGTTGCCATCGGGAAACGGGCAATTTTTCAGCCAGGTGAGTCAACAGAGTGTTGGCAAGGCCCAGGTTTCCTTCTGCATTCTCGAAGTCAATGGGGTTGATCTTGTGCGGCATGGTCGACGACCCTATTTCTCCGTCTACCGGTTGCTGGTGGAAGTAGCCCAGTGCTATGTAAGCCCAGAGATCCCGGCAAAAATCGATCAAAATGATATTGATGCGGCACAGGATATGAAAATACTCCGCCATATAATCGTGCGACTCAATCTGGGTGGTGTGAGGGTTCCATGTCAGCTCCAGCGATTCGACAAACTCTTTCGAGATCTGCATCCAGTCAATGTCCGGGTAGGCGGCAAGATGTGCGTTGAAATTGCCTACAGCACCGTTTAGCTTGCCCAGGATTTTCAACTCTTGCAGTTGTTTTAACTGGCGTTGCAAGCGGTGTGCGTATATCCCTATCTCTTTTCCCAGGGTTGTCGGCGAGGCGCTCTGACCATGTGTCCTGGCAAGCATCGGCCTGTCGGCATGGCTCGCGCACATATCGGCCAGGCTAGTGATGACATCGTTCATGAGGGGCAGCAGACACTGATTTCTTGCCTCCGCCAGCATCAGTCCGTGACAGAGGTTATTGATGTCTTCTGAAGTACAGGCGAAGTGGAAGAATTCTGAAATGGCCTTTAATTCCGGGTTGTTGGCTACTTTTTCCTTGAGGAAATATTCAACAGCCTTCACATCATGATTGGTTGTCTTCTCGATCTCCTTGATACGTTCTCCGTCCTGCAGGGAGATATTGGCAATAATAGCGTCAAGGGCCTGCCTGGCCTTGTTGCTGACAGGTTTGATCTCACTGATCTCCTTATGGGCGGCCAGGGCCTGTAACCACAGGATCTCAACCCGTACCCGGTAACGGATCAACCCGTATTCGCTGAATATCCCACGCAATGCTTGTGTCTTTTCGCCATAACGTCCATCGACCGGGGAGATGGCCGTTAATTGGTTGAGTTTCATCTTCTTTTAACTATTCGCAGACTAGGGGCCGGGATTGGGTTGTAAGGTATGGATTTTTTCTATCTCTTTCAGTAACTCTTTGGGTAATTCCAGGTCCGCACTGGCGATGTTGGTTTTCAGCTGGTCCATATTGGTGGCGCCGATGATGGTACTGGTAACAAACGGGCGGCTGTTCACGAAAGAGAGCGCCATCTGCATGGGATCGATCCCGTGCTCTTCCGCCAGCGTAACGTACTCCTCCGTAGCGTGTACCGCCTGGGCATTTGAGTAACGTTTGTAGCTGCTGAACAGGGTCAGTCTTGCCCCGGCAGGTTTCGCGTTGTTCAGGTATTTGCCACTGAGGGTGGCGAAGGCCGAGGGGGAGTAGGCAAGCAGCCCCACCTGTTCACGCTGGGCGAACTCCGACAACCCGATTTCAAAGCTCCGGTTGAGCAGATTGTATGGGTTCTGAACAGACACTACCCTTGGAAGTCCCTTTTGTTCTGACAGGCGCAGGTGTTCCGAAAGGCCCCAGGCTGTTTCATTTGATATACCCACGTGTCTGATTTTGCCGGTCTTTACCAGGTCGCCCATGACACCCAGCGTCTCTTCAATCGGAGTTCCGTCTTTCTCCGGAGCATGGAAATAGTTGAGCCGTCCGAAACGATTCGCATCCCTGTCAGGCCAGTGGGTCTGGTAGAGATCGATGTAATCAGTCTGCAGTCTTGTCAGGCTCGTATTGACAGCGCTTTCAATATTCTTACGATCCAGTCCCAGGTTGCCATCACGAATATAGGAGAGGTGTGCGGCCCTTCCGGAAACCTTGGTGGCGATGATTAATCTATCACGGCCCCCCCTTTTTTTCAGCCAGTTGCCTATATATTCCTCCGTACGGCCAAAGGTGTCTGCTGAGGGTTCAACCGGATACATCTCTGCGGTGTCGATAAAATTGATTCCCTCTCCTACGGCATAATCCAGCTGCTGGTGTGCCTCCACCTCACTGTTTTGATTCCCCCAGGTCATCGTACCAAGACCGATCAGACTGATATCAACATCAGTGCGGCCAAGTTGCCGGTATTTCATATGATTCACAAAAATCCAACAAATCAAAAAGGGCGATAATAATCTGTTTAACCACGGAGATCACGGAGAACCGTGGGATTTTGAGACAGGTTCTAATAAAATCTGACCTTTCTGCCGCGGGCCAGGTAAACCAGACAAATCAGCATCCTTGTGGTAACTTGCAGATTGACACGGTGTATACACTGAATTCCCGGGAAAACAGATAATGGATGCGATCACGATTACGCAACCGGATGATTTTCACCTGCATCTTCGGGATGGTGCCGCCCTTGCCAGTGTGGTTGCCGCCAGCGCACACCGCTTTGCACGCGCCATGGTTATGCCCAATCTTGACACACCCGTGGTGAACGTCGATCAGGCGCTCGCTTATCGCCAGCGGATTCTCGACTCTCTCCCTGAGGAGAGTCACTTCGATCCATTAATGACCCTCTATCTTACGGACCATACCAGCATAGCCGAGATCAGCCGGCTGCTTGAAAATGAACATGTTTATGCAATGAAATATTATCCGGCCGGCGCCACCACCCATTCGGATCAGGGTGTCACCTCCCTGGAGAAGGTATACAAGGTGCTGGAAAGGATGACGGAACTGGATGTCCCATTACTCGCACATGGAGAAGTCGCCGATCCAGATGTGGACATATTCGATCGGGAACAGCGCTTTATTGAAACAGTACTGGAGCCTTTGCTGCAGCGATTTACCGGTCTGCGTATAGTACTTGAACATATTACCACCGGGCAGGCCGTGGATTTTGTCAGGCAGGGACCTGAAACCCTGGCAGCCACTATCACCCCGCAGCATCTGATGTACAACCGTAATGCCTTGTTCAGAGAGGGACTGCGCCCTCATCATTACTGCCTGCCCGTACTGAAACGCGAGCGGCACCGTCTGGCCCTGATTTCCATAGCGGTGAGCGGTCATCCACGTTTTTTTCTGGGGACCGACAGCGCCCCCCACAGTAGACACAGCAAGGAAAATGCCTGTGCTTGTGCGGGCATTTATTCGGCCCATGCCGCAATTGAATTTTATGCCGAGGTATTCGAACGGGAAGGGAACCTGATGCAGTTAGAGCAGTTTGCCAGTTTCAATGGCGCCGATTTCTATGGATTGCCCAGGAACCGGCGTAAAATTACCCTGCAGAAAAAAGAGTGGCTGATTCCGCAGAGCCTGCCGTTTGCGGAAGCTGAAATTGTCCCCCTCAAGGCGGGTGAAGTTTGCCATTGGAGTGTTGCCACTGATGAGCAATGATCCCGGAGCCCGTGTTGCCAACCGTTTTCGCGGTTATCTACCCGTCGTTATCGATGTAGAAACCGCCGGGTTCAATGCCGCCACCGATGCCCTGTTGGAGATTGCCGCGGTCCTGCTCGATGTCAATGATAACGGGGACTGGTTCATTGAACAGACGGTTTCAAAACATGTGCAGCCTTTTGCAGGGGCCAATCTGGATCAGGCGGCGCTGGATTTTACCGGCATTGACCCGGAGCATCCATTCCGCAAGGAGATCGCCATCCCCGAGAAAGAAGCGTTGCAGGATATATTCCGTGTCGTCCGGCGCAAGGTAAAGGGATATGGCTGCAACCGCGCCATCCTGGTTGGACACAACGCCTCTTTCGATCTGGGATTTGTCAATGCCGCGGTGGAGCGCACCGGCATTAAACGCAATCCCTTTCACCCCTTTAGCACATTCGATACGGTGACCCTGGCAGGATTGGTCTATGGACAGACAGTGCTATCACGCGCTGTTGAGATGGCAGGGATCGAGTGGGACAGCAGTGAAGCGCATTCGGCCCGTTACGATGCGGAAAAAACAGCTGAATTATTCTGCCTCATCGTCAATGGATGGAAACAGGTAAGCCACGGTCAATAACCTGATTCCAGCCGATGTGCCTGATACTTATTGCCTACAGACACCGTCCTGAATACCCGTTGCTTGTGGCCGCGAATCGTGATGAGTTTTTTGAACGGCCGACACAGACTGCACAATTCTGGACTGATTGTCCCTCCGTCCTGGCCGGCAGGGATCTCAGACATGGCGGTACCTGGCTCGGGGTTGACCGGGCCGGCCGCTTCGCCGCCGTCGCCAATTACCGGGAACCCTCCGAAGCGGATGCCGGTGCTGTTTCCAGGGGCCTGCTGGTCAGTAATTTTCTTGTTGGGGATATGGCCCCGGATCCCTATCTGTCTGTTGTATCGGCGGCAAGCGATCGCTATGACGGTTTCAATCTGTTTGTTGGCGATCAGACAGCGCTTTATTTTTACAGCAGTTATTTGCAAAAGCCGCTTCAGCTTGAGCCCGGTATTCACGGGATCAGCAACGGAGATCTGGATTCCCCCTGGCCCAAGCTGATTAAGGGTAAGGAGGGATTAAGGAAGCAATTACGGGTGGATGGGGAGGTTGATGCGGAGCAGTTGTTTAAATTACTGGCGGACAGAACGGTCCCTACTGACGCTTCCCTGCCGGATAGCGGAGTGGGCATTGAATGGGAGCGGAAACTGGCGCCAATTTTTGTAAACGGAAATGGTTACGGCACACGTTCATCGACTCTCTTGATATGTGACAGGCACGGCAGGGTAAACTTTACAGAACGGAATTTTGATCAGGTCGGCAACCGCACAGGGGACGTGCACTACAGCTTTTCGATTGAAAGTCCTGCTGTTGCAACGGGGCGGAACAGATACTGATCCCCGGACGGAATCACCCCTGTTGTAGTCTCTCCTGCCAGATACTCGTTTCCTGTTTTACCTGTTCCTCATTGATGGTGACCAGTTCACGGCCTTTTAACAGGTGCCTGCCCGCCACCCATACATCGCTAATCTGATTTCTACCGGCTGCATAGACGATTTGAGAAACCGGGTCATAAAGTGGCCGGGTTTCGATCTCTCCCAGATCAATGGCGACCACATCCGCTTCCTTGCCCACGATCAGGGAGCCGCAAACTGTATCAATCCCAAGGGCCTTTGCGCCGTTGATGGTCGCCATGCGCAACGCCGTATGGGCCGGAACAACGCTGCTGTCACCGGCAACGCCTTTTGCCAGTATCGCTGCGGTATGCATTTCGCCGATCATATCCAGGTCATTATTACTGGCGCTGCCATCTGTTCCCAGGGAGACATTTATCCCCGATTTGATCAGGTCATTGACCGGGCAAAATCCACTGCCGAGTTTCAGGTTGGATTCAGGGCAATGGACAATATGGGCGCCGTATTTGGCGACCCGATCAATATCTTCCTTTTCCAATTGGGTCATGTGAACAGCGATAAACCGGTTGCTCAATATGCCGAGATCATCCAGGCGTTGTAACGGACGTTTGCCATGCCGCTCAATACTTTGATTAATTTCATCGCCAGTCTCATGCAGATGCATGTGGATTTGTATATCCAGCTCCTCTGCAAGCGTGGCAATTTTCAGTAGTGGTCCATCCGGGACAGTATAGGGCGCATGCGGGGCAAAGGTGGTCTGAATCAAGGGAGTAAGTTTAAACCGATCGTGGACCTGCTCACCTTTGTCCAGATATTCCTGGACATCCTTTGCCCAGGGGGTCGGAAAATCGATCATAATCAGGCCGATGACGGCGCGAATGCCCGTTGCTACGGCGACCTCGGCGCTGGTGTCAGGAAAAAAATACATGTCATTGAAACAGGTCGTCCCCCCGCGAAGCATCTCGGCAATCGCCAGCCGCGTACCGGCTTCGACGAATTCCGGGGAGACCCACTGCCGTTCCGCCGGCCAGATGTGCCCATGCAGCCACTGCATCAGTGGCAGGTCATCCGCCAGTCCCCGGAACAGGGCCATCGAGGTGTGGGTATGGGCATTGATCAGCCCGGGGATCAGGGCATGATCGTCAAGCTGATGGAGGGCGCCTGCCTGGTATTTACTCAGGGCCTCTTCGACGGGCAGGCTGTCAATGATTTTCCCCTCATTCACGGCAATAGCATGCCACTCGAATACCCTGTCATCGGGTTCGACCGGGATCACCCATCTGCCACAGATCAATGAATCGATATTCACACGGACCTCCTTTAACCCGCATGTTGCACGAGTACGCCTGGAAACAGACTGATTCCATTGTGTGACAAGGGTTTCAGCGCTTCCTGTAAAAATACAGTTTGTTCAGTTCGCTTCACTTGGCGAGCCCTCACTTGGTCTGGCGCGTTTTGCGCGGCAGATAATTGCTCCTGCATATTCTGCACTCCCATCATCCATGATGGTCGCACATGCTCCCCACCAGACAGCTCCATGGATGGAGTCGGTAGAGCGACGCAGGAGGCCAAAGCCGAGCTATGGCTATGATTGCGGTCGCGAGCACACGCAAAACACACCAGCCCGGTGTGATCATCTCGCCAACTCGTGCAACATGTGGGTTAGGAGTCGTCAGCGAAATGCTATATCCTTAGTTGCCTGCGCGCATTGTACGCAAAACCGGCGAACAGGATCACTATTTGATCGCGAACTGATGAGTATGAGCAAACCGGAACAGGCAGCTTTCCCTGACACCATTTGCGCCGTTTCCTGGCAGGATGGCGGCATAAAAATGCTTGATCAACGCTTGCTGCCGGCGCGGGAACGTTATCTTCAGCTGGATACCGCTCCAGGCGTTGCGGATGCCATCAGGGAGATGGCGATAAGGGGTGCGCCGGCCATCGGTATCGCGGCGGCCTATGGTGTGGTTCTGGCTGCCCGTAAGGCCTATCAAAGGGCCGGTGGGGAGTGGCGGACAGAGATTGAACCCTGTTTACAGCAACTTGTCAGTGCGCGGCCCACAGCGGTTAATCTGGAATGGGCCATCGAGCGTATGCGCCGCGTGTTTCCCCGTATAGAAGACAATCCGGAAAATTCCCTGCTTCATGAGGCCCAGGCCATACATGAAGAAGACAGGGCAGCGAACCGGCGCATGGGGGCTCTCGGTGCCGGGATCATTAAGGATACAAGGAGTGTGCTGACACACTGTAATACCGGTTCTCTCGCTACCGGTGGCTATGGCACCGCCCTGGGCGTGATCCGCACTGCTTTTGCCAATCATACTCTTGCCATGGTCTATGCCAGCGAAACGCGGCCCTGGTTGCAGGGGGCGCGCCTGACCGTGTGGGAGTTGGCGCGGGAGAAGATACCGGTGACCCTGATTGCCGATAGTGCAGTAGGCTATTTGATGAGGACAGGCAGGCTTGGCTGGGTGATTGTGGGTGCTGACAGAATCGCCGCCAACGGCGATGTTGCCAACAAGATCGGAACCTATTCCCATGCCGTCAACGCCCGGCATCATGGCATTGGGTTTATGGTGGTTGCCCCGCTCTCAAGCATCGACCCCACAACCTTGTCAGGGGACGATATTCCCATTGAGCAGAGGCCATCCAGCGAATTAATTTACTTTGCAGGAGACACTGTCACCCCATTCACTGTCAACGCCTGTAATCCGGTGTTCGATATCACTCCGGCCGGGCTCATCGATGTGATTGTGACTGAAAAAGGAGTCGTACACGATCCCGATGAGAAGAAGATAATGGGTTTGCTGGAGGATTGATTTACCTCTGAAAAAGGAGCGGTTTTCTTCCCTATTTTCCCCCGGTTGTCAAGCCTGGATTGGTATTGATTTTCAGGTTTTTAAGGTGTCGCCGGCCGCCTGATTATGATAGAATTTTGCTTCAGTTTTACACCGATTAAAAACCACAAATAAGGACGGAAATCTCCCCTTGAGTTTTATCTGAATGTTGTATGTCTGAACCAGAAATCGCCCGATCTATCTTTCCCGTCAATATCGAAGACGAGATGCGGCAGTCCTATATGGATTATGCTATGAGCGTCATCGTAGGACGCGCCCTGCCCGATGTCCGTGACGGATTGAAACCGGTACACAGGCGGGTGTTGCATGCCATGAATGAGATGGGAAACAGCTGGAACAAGCCTTATAGAAAGTCGGCCCGTATCGTTGGTGATGTCATCGGGAAATACCATCCCCATGGCGATACAGCCGTCTACGATACCATCGTGCGCATGGCGCAACCCTTTTCACTCAGATATCCACTGATTGATGGACAGGGGAACTTCGGTTCCGTTGATGGTGATGCCCCGGCGGCCATGCGCTACACCGAAATTCGCATGGCGCGAATAGCCCATGAGTTACTGGAAGACATTGACAAGGAGACCGTTTATTTCATCCCGAATTATGATGATTCGGAGCAGGAACCCGCGGTTTTGCCGACGCGGCTGCCGAATTTGCTGGTGAACGGTTCCAGCGGTATTGCCGTGGGCATGGCGACCAATATTCCTCCACATAATCTTAGTGAAGTCATTGGCGCTTGCCTCGCACTTATAGACGATCCGGGAACCACTCTTGCCGGGCTGATGCAGTATATCCCCGGACCTGATTTTCCGACCGCGGGTTTTATCAACGGGTCACAGGGTATCCAGGAAGCCTATCGTACCGGCCGCGGCCGTATTTATATGCGTGCCCGCACACATATTGAGTTAGGCGAAAACGATAGTTCGCACACTATCGTCGTGACTGAACTGCCCTATCAGGTGAATAAGGCGCGCCTGCTGGAGAAGATAGCGGAACTGGTCAAGGACAAGAAGCTCACGGGTATCCGCGAACTCAGGGATGAATCGGATAAAGAGGGCATGCGCATGGTGATTGAGTTACGGCGTGGTGAGGTGCCGGAAGTGGTGCTGAACAATCTCTACAAGCATACCCAGATGCAGAATGTTTTCGGTATCAATATGGTCGCCTTGAACAGCGGCCGTCCACAGATCATGACCCTGAAAGAGATACTCGAGGCATTTATCAGTCATCGCCGTGAAGTGGTTACCAAGCGCACCCTGTACGATTTGCGAAAAGCCAGGGCCAGGGCGCATGTCCTTGAGGGCCTGGCCATTGCCCTGTCAAACATCGATCCGATCATTGCATTGATAAAGCAGTCCCCGACGCCTGTACAAGCCAAAAAAGAGTTACTGGGACAACTGTGGGCATCCGGAGTCGTAACCGAAATGCTGAAGCGCGGGGGTAGCGGTATCTCACGGCCGGACGACCTGCCTTCGGCATACGGCCTGACCGATGCCGGTTATCGTTTGTCCGATGTTCAGGCGCAGGCAATACTCGATTTACGCCTGCAGAAGCTGACCGGCCTGGAGCAGGAAAAGATCATAAACGAATATGAAGAGTTGCTGCAGACGATTACGGACTTGCTTGCGATCCTTGCCAGTCCGGATCGGCTGATGCAGGTGATCCGCGATGAACTGATACACATCCGTGATGCTTATGGTGACGATCGCAGGACAGAAATCATTGAGGACCAGCAACACCTGAGCATGAAAGACCTTATTACTGAAGAAGATGTGGTGGTAACACTCTCTCATGCGGGATATGCCAAGTCGCAACCCGTTGATACCTATCGCGCACAACGCCGCGGTGGGAAGGGTAAAACGGCGACCCGGGTCAGGGATGAAGACTTTATCGAAAAATTATTTATCGCCAGTACCCATGATACGTTGCTCTGTTTTTCCAGCCGCGGCCGACTCTATTGGTTAAAGGTGTATGAGTTGCCGCAGGCAAGCCGTATTGCCCGCGGTAAACCCATTATTAATCTGTTGCCATTAAGTGAAGGCGAACGCATTAATGCCGTGTTGACCATACGTGAATTCAGTGAAGATAAATTTGTGTTAATGGCGACAGCGGATGGAACTGTCAAGAAAACCTCGCTGAACGCATTTTCGCGGCTACGGCCCAGCGGGATTTTTGCCATCGATCTGGTGGAAGATAACCAGCTTATCGGTGTTGAACTGACCGATGGCGAGTACGATGTGATGTTATTCAGCGATGCCGGTAAGGTCATCCGTTTTCATGAGTCGGATGTACGGCAGATGGGCCGCACGGCCAGGGGTGTGCGGGGTATCCGGCTCGCCCCGGGACAAAAGGTGATTTCATTGATCATCGTCAAGGCCAGGACCGCTGTCCTGACTGCGACAGCAAACGGTTACGGCAAGCGCACAACGGTGGATGATTATCCTGTCCAGACACGTGGAGGACAAGGAGTCATTTCCATCCAGACCAATGAGCGTAACGGCAAAGTCGTTGGCGCAGAAATCGTTAACGATACCGAGGAAATTATGCTCATCAGCGACCAGGGGACATTGATCAGGACTCCCGTAAAGGGGGTTTCGGTTGTGGGCAGGAATACCCAGGGGGTCAGGCTGGTGACCTTGAATGAAGATGAACACCTCGCCGGACTGGAACGGGTCATGGAATACAAGGATGATGAGTAGGGACATTCCGATTTAAGCTGGAGTGAACGAGTTAATGCAGGCCGTTTACAATTTTGGCCCCGGTCCGGCAATGTTACCGAAAGCCGTCATGGAAAGGGCCAGGCAGGAGTTTCTGGACTGGCGAAGTAGCGGCATGTCGGTGATGGAAGTGAGTCACCGCTCGAAGGAATTTGCTTCCATAGCAGAGGAGTCCGAGTCGGATTTGCGTGATTTACTGGCTGTCCCGGATAATTACAGGGTGCTTTTTCTGCAGGGTGGCGCTACCAGCCAGTTCGCCATGGTCCCTATGAATTTTTTGCACGCTTCCGGGACGGCCGATTATATTCATACCGGTATCTGGTCAGGGAAGGCTATAAAAGAAGCCCAACGCCATGGTCATATTCACGTCGCCGCCAGTTCCGAAGCGGATCATTTCCTGTCTGCCCCCGAACCGGAACAGTGGCAGTTGAGCGATGATCCCGCCTATGTTTATTACACCAGCAATGAAACCATTGGCGGTGTTGAGTTTCAATCCATCCCTGATGTCGGCGGGGCGCCACTGGTGAGTGACATGACCTCGAATTTTCTGTCGCGGCCACTGGATGTCTCCCGGTTTGGCCTCATCATCGCCGGGTCACAAAAAAATATCGGGCCCGCCGGATTGGTGATCGTCATTGTTCGCGACGATCTCCTCGAGGGAGCCAGCGAAAACCTCCCCTCTCTCTATGATTATTCCATCATGGCCGCCAGCGGTTCGATGTTCAATACACCGCCAACCTTCAGCTGGTATATGGCCGGCCTTGTGTTTCAGTGGATCAAACAGGAGGGAGGGGTCGAAGTCATGGAGCAACGTGCCATCAGCCGTTCGGGCAGACTCTATCAGGCCATCGATGCGAGCGATTTTTACAGTAATCCGGTGCGGCAGGCATTCCGTTCCAGGATGAATATTCCCTTCACCCTTGCCGATGAGTCGTTAAACGGCAAGTTTCTGGGGGAAGCCGGGAAGAATGGCCTCGTTGCCCTCAAGGGTCATCGCAGTGTCGGCGGCATGCGGGCAAGTATGTACAATGCCATGCCGGAAACGGGTTGTGACGCCCTGATTGCCTTCATGCAGGATTTTGAACGCCATTATGGCTGAATGAAGACGCCATCAGAGGGGGTATTGCCGGGAATAATTTTCTGTATACTGATTACGGACTACTGTATTCTGTTACTGAAATTACCTTGATCGATCCCCTATGTCTAATGATTCCAAACTAGAGGAAATCCGTGCGCGTATTGATGAGGTTGACAGTAAACTGGTCAGGCTGATCAGCGAACGTGCGCGGCTTGCCACCGAAGTGGCCAAAATCAAGAATAACGAGGATGATGACACCTACTATCGGCCGGAGCGTGAAGCACAGGTTTTGCGCCGTGTCATCGAATTGAATGAGGGTCCTTTATCGGAAGAAGAGATTGCGCGGTTGTTTCGGGAAATAGTTTCGGCTTGCCTGGCCCTGGAGCAGGTATTGAACATCGCTTACCTGGGACCGCAGGGGACATTTACCCAGTCCGCCGCCTTGAAACATTTTGGTCATTCCGTCAAAACCATTGTCTTGCCAAGTATTGACCAGGTCTTCCGTGAGGTCGAATCGGGCGCCTGTCATTATGGCGTGGTGCCGATAGAAAACTCGATCGAAGGCATTGTCAACCATACCCTCGATATGTTGATCCATTCGAGTCTGAAAATTTGTGGTGAGGTGGAGTTGCGTATCCATCAGCACCTGATGAGCAAGGCAGACAATATTGACACTATCGAAAAGGTCTATTCACATGAACAGTCCCTGGCCCAGTGCCGCGGGTGGCTGGATAATCATCTGTTGAAAGCCGAACGTGTCCCGGTAAACAGCAACGCTGAAGCGGCGAAATATGCCTGCGAGGATACAAGCAGCGCTGCCATTGCCGGAGAATCGGCGGCTGAGTACTATGGTCTTGATATTGTTGCAAACAATATCGAAGATGATCCGAATAATACCACCCGCTTCATGGTGATCGGCAGCAAGGACAGTCCTCCCTGCGGCAAGGACAAGACCTCTTTAATCTTTTCCACCCTAAACCAACCGGGCGCCCTGCATAAGATGCTGGCCTGTTTTGCCGAACATAATGTCAGCCTGACCCGCATCGAATCACGGCCCTCGCGGCGGGAGACGTGGGATTATATATTTTTTGCCGATGTGGAAGGCCATGTTAAGGATGAAGCAGTTGCCGCCTCCCTGGCACAGCTGGAAACCTGTGCGGCGATGGTAAAACTTCTGGGTTCCTATCCCCGTGCAGTTTTGTAAAAACTTTCCGGTTATCCGGTTGATCTGAATTATTGAAATGGCATGCGATTTATTGAGTCTGGCTACTCCCGGCGTTGCCGGTTTGCAACCTTATCATCCCGGCAAGCCCATTCAGGAACTTGAACGCGAGTTTGGCATCAGCGGTATCATCAAACTTGCGTCGAACGAAAACCCCCTGGGCCCTAGTCCGAAGGTAACGGCGTCACTGCCGTCCATTCCCGATCTGGCCCGCTATCCGGATGGTAACGGTCACGACTTGAAAAATGTCCTGGCTGAGAAACATCAGGTTGATCCCGTCCGGATTACCCTGGGTAACGGCTCCAACGATATCCTGGAGATGGCCGCCCGTGCATTTGTCACGGACGAGCACCAGATCATCTTTTCCGAGCATGCCTTTGCCGTGTATCCTCTGGTGACAGAAGCTATCGGGGCCGGGGCCGTGGTGACCCCTGCCAGGGAGTGGGGCCATGATCTGCAAGCCATGCAGGCGGCCATCACGGATCGGACACGGTTGATCTTCGTCGCCAATCCAAATAACCCTACCGGTACGTGGCTGGATAGCAGGTCATTGCAACATTTCGTGGCGGCTGTTCCCGGAACGGTGATCCTGGTTATCGATGAGGCCTATTTTGATTATGCTCAGGGTAAGGACTACCCGGATTGCATCCCATGGATAGAAAAATATCCGAACCTGGTGGTCACCCGCACTTTCTCCAAGGCGTATGGCCTGGCGGGATTACGAATTGGTTACGGGATATCCCACCCGGATGTGGCCGATCTGATGAACCGGGTCAGGCAACCGTTTAATGTTAACAGTGTGGCCCTGTATGCAGCGGAGATCGCATTGAGGGATGAAGAGCATATAGCAAAATCCGTCAGTGTGAACCGTACAGGTATGCAGCAGTTGATTGATGGATTTAACGCGATGGGGATCCATTTTATTCCATCACGGGGTAACTTTATCTGTATTGACCTGGCCCGGCCGGTCACAGGTATATACCAGCAGTTGTTGAGGGCAGGGATAATCGTGCGCCCAATTGAAAGTTACGGGATGCCAAATCACCTGCGGATTACGGTAGGCCTGAAAGAGGAGAATGAAAGATTCCTTGACGCTTTGGCGAAGATTTTAGCTGCCTGACGGTGAGAAATATCTTACATACACTAAGCGATACAGAAATTATTAACTGTTTTATTAACCACAGACGCCTCCATGGATATAAGGAGGTGTTACGACCCCATGGATGGGGGACGACTCCATGGAAGGAGGACGACCGCAGGGACGCGGGAGGTAGAGCAACGTCGGGAACAGTTGCCGAGGTAGAGAACGTCTGGAATACATTCTCGAGGTAGAATCGCGTCAGGAACAGCGGTCGAGAGCCGAGTCTGGAACAGAGGCCGAGGCACAGATATTACACATGGATGTGTGCTTATGTAGTTATGGACCAGTACACAGAGATAATAATAGTTAACAATAACCAGCGAAAATCTCGGGTGCTTGCCCCCGGGTTGGATAGCGATAAGTGATATGAATAACCATTACACTGAAACCCGGTTGCCTGCGGCCGGGTTGTTCATAATGCCTTGAAGGGTTTTCTCAAGTGCCAGAGATTTCAATAAATCGACTTGCCATACTGGGTGTCGGCCTGATTGGGGGATCGCTGGCCCGCGCCTTACGGCGGGCGGGGGTGTGCACGAACATAATAGGGTTTGGCCGTAATGAAGAACATCTTCAAAAAGCGGTCCAGCTCGGTGTCATTGATGAGTATGCGTTGGATGCAGCCCGGACCGTCTCCGATGCAGATGTGATTGTTCTGGCGACGCCGCTCGCCACGACGCAACCCTTGCTGTCACGTATACGTGATTCGATTAAGGAAAATGCCATCGTGACGGATGTCGGCAGCGCCAAGGGCAGCATTGTAGCGATAGCAAGAGAGGTATTCAACGCAAAACAACTGAGAAATTTTATCCCCGGTCATCCCGTTGCAGGTACAGAAAAAAGTGGCGTTGAAGCATCGTTCGCGGAGTTATTTGAAGACCATCTTCTGATCCTGACACCGCTGAGCGAATCGGATAAACATAGCGTTGATTTTGTTGCGCGCATGTGGGAAGCCACCGGCGCCAAGGTCGTAACCATGGATGTCTCGCATCATGATGAAGTGCTCGCCGCGACCAGCCACCTGCCGCATATGCTGGCCTACGCACTGGTCAATTGCCTGGCCGGGATGCAGGAGCGCGATGAAATTTTCAAATATGCCGCCGGAGGATTTGCCGATTTCACCCGCATCGCCTCCAGCAGTCCACAGATGTGGCATGACATCTGTTTTTCCAATCGTGTCTGCCTGCTGCAGATGCTGGATCACTTCGGGGCGCATCTGTCGCAAATCAGAAATGCCATTGAACATGATGACAGCCATGGCCTCCTTGAAATGTTCACGAGCGCTAAAAAAGCCAGGGATGAATTTATCAAGTCACACGGTAAGATGGCGAATACAGTTGAATAACTCAGGCGCTTCATGACAATAACACTTCTTGATGAGTAATCATCCCCGGCTTGATTTCAACGTCCGGCCAGGCGCCGTTTTGGCAGGCCGTTTGCAAATACCGGGGGACAAATCCATTTCCCACCGAGCACTGATACTGGGCGCCGTCGCTGAGGGCGTAACGCATATCACCGGCTTTCTCAACAGTGAGGACACTACAGCGACACTGCATGCCTTCAGCGGCATGGGTGTTGATATTGAGCAGCATGATGCCCGTCAGGTTAGCGTTCACGGCGTCGGCCTGCGCGGCTTACACCCCCCCCGGGGACCGCTTTATCTTGGAAATTCCGGGACCTCTGTGCGCCTGCTGGCGGGGTTACTTGCCGGCCAGGCATTCGATTCCGAGTTGCGGGGTGATGCTTCACTCAGCAGGCGGCCGATGCGCCGGGTCACCGATCCACTGCAGTTGATGAATGCCGATATCCGCTGCAGCGAAACAGGGACTCTGCCGATATTGATACGTGGAGGCCGTGCCTTGAAAGGTATTGCCTACAAGTTGCCCGTCGCCAGCGCCCAGTTGAAATCATCGTTATTACTGGCAGGGCTATATGCCTCGTCAATGACCTGCATCCGGGAACCTGCCGTCACACGCGATCATACAGAACGTATGCTGCTCCATTTCGGCTGCCCGGTGCAGAGAAGCGGCAATCAAATATGCATCAGCAGTCATGCCCTGACAGCAAGGGATGTTGACATTCCCGCCGATTTATCCTCAGCAGCGTTTTTCATGGTGGCAGCCAGCATTGTTAAGGGGGCGGACCTGTTGCTGGAGGGGATCGGGGTCAATCCAAGCAGGCATGCCGTTATCGAAATCCTCCGTAGCATGGGCGCCGATGTCCATATCGACAATGAGCGGCTCTGCTCAGGTGAACCGGCTGCGGATATCCGTGTCAGGTATGGTCAGCTACATGGTATTCGGATTCCGCTGCATCTGGTTCCCATTGCCATTGACGAATTTCCGGCCATTTTAGTCGCAGCGGCCTATGCGCGGGGTGAAACGGTCCTGTCCGGTGCCGCTGAGCTACGTGTCAAGGAGAGTGACCGAATTCAGGCGATGACGGAGGGCTTAACGAGGCTGGGTGTTAAGGTCGAAACACCAGGCGACGGTATGGTCGTATCCGGAGGACATCCGTCGGGAGGAGTGATAGAGAGTCACGGGGATCACCGGATTGCCATGGCGTTTACCATCGCCGGCCTGGCTGCCGGCGGCCCGGTTACCATTCGTGATTGTGCCAATGTGGATACTTCCTTTCCCGGATTTGTGGATACTATCCGGGGACTTGGCGTGGATATAGAGCTTCACCATGGCTGATGTCCCGGTCATTGCCGTTGATGGACCCAGCGGGACCGGCAAGGGAATGCTCTGTGGTTATTTGGCAACATGGTTGGGCTGGCATCTCCTCGACAGCGGTGCACTCTACAGGGTATTGGCCCATGCGGCCCTAAAAGAGAAAATAGCGTTGCATGCAGAAGCCGGACTGGCCAGACTGGCCTCACAGCTGGATGTGAGATTTGAACAACACGGCCGGGAGACCCGGGTGCTCCTGGCTGATACGGACGTAAGTGAGGCCATCAGGATGGAGCACTGCGGCAGTGCCGCCTCCCGGGTGGCGGCCCTGAATCGGGTCAGACAGGCGCTGCTGGAGACACAAAGGGCCTTTAGACGGGCGCCTGGCCTGGTCGCGGATGGGCGTGATATGGGGACTGTGGTATTCCCGGAAGCACCGCTCAAGCTGTTTTTGACCGCCAGCGCTGAGGAGCGGGCGAAAAGACGTTATAAACAGTTGAAAGAAAAAGGAATTAATGTTAGCCTCCCGAACCTTACGGCGGACATAAACGAACGGGATGCCAGGGATGAGAGCCGTATTATTTCCCCTTTAAGGCCTGCGCCAGACGCCATTGTCATCGATTCCACGGAGTATGATGCCGGTGAAGTGTGCAGATATGTATCGGGATTAGTACGAGATAAATTTAGCGGGAAGATCGCGCTGCCGCCGGAATAGTTTTTTTCTTTTAACACGACCTGCTGCTGAGCATCGTATCAGGTAATAATTGGATAGATATTGAGTACATGAGTGAAAGTTTTGCCGAGTTATTCGAACAAAGTCATATAGAGGCCAAAATGAGGCCTGGCAGCATCGTCAGTGCTACCGTGGTGGATGTCAATCAGGATATTGTTATTGTCAATGCGGGTCTGAAATCGGAAGGCCTGATTCCGATTGAGCAGTTCTATGATGATAATGGAAATCTGGAAGTGGCCGTCGGTGATGAAGTGGATGTTGCCCTGGACGCCATTGAGGATGGGTTCGGCAAGACACGGTTGTCCAGAGAAAAGGCAAAGCGGCTAACAGCATGGACAACCCTGGAAAAAGCACATGAAGCCAATGAGACCGTAACCGGGGTGATTACAGAGCGGGTCAAGGGGGGCTTTACGGTCGATGTGGAGAATATCCAGGCATTTCTTCCGGGTTCCCTTGTAGATGTCCGGCCGGTAAGAGATACCAGTTACCTGGAGGGCAAGCCGCTCGAATTCAAGGTCATCAAGATAGACCAGCGTCGAAGTAATGTCGTGGTATCCAGGCGCGCCGTAGTGGAGAGTGAAAATAGCGCGGAGCGCGAGGCGCTACTCGATAATCTAAAAGAGGGTCTTACGGTCAAGGGGGTCGTAAAAAATCTGACTGACTATGGCGCCTTTCTTGATCTGGGCGGTATCGATGGCTTGTTACACATCACGGACATGGCCTGGAAGCGGGTCAAGAATCCATCCGATATTGTTACCATAGGTGATGAGATTGAGGTCAAGATCCTCAAATTTGATCGTGAGCGCAACCGGGTATCCCTGGGTCTGAAACAGATGGGCGATGACCCCTGGGGCGATCTCAGCGAACGCTATCCGGAGGGGACGCGCCTGACGGGACGGGTGACCAATATCGCAGATTATGGTTGTTTTGTGGAGCTGGAGGAAGGTGTGGAAGGTTTGGTCCATGTTTCAGAAATGGATTGGACCAATAAAAACGTACATCCTTCCAAGCTGGTGCATGTTGGTGTTGAAGTTGAAGTAGTCATTCTGGATATTAATCAGGAGCGCCGCCGTATCTCCCTCGGCATGAAGCAGTGTCAGCCCAATCCATGGGAGCAGTTTGCGGCAACGCATAACAAGGGTGATCACGTCACCGGCGTGATCAAATCCATTACCGATTTCGGGA
This sequence comes from Gammaproteobacteria bacterium, assembly GCA_046757565.1. Taxonomy (GTDB): domain Bacteria; phylum Pseudomonadota; class Gammaproteobacteria; order Eutrophobiales; family Eutrophobiaceae; genus JBHHYN01. Next base: position 42,147 of record JBHHYN010000007.1, read on the forward strand.
TATTCATCGGACTGGAAGGTAATATTGACGGGCTGGTGCATTTATCCGATATTTCCTGGTCAGATGATGATGAGGAATTTATACATAAATACAAGAAGGGTGAAGAGATCGATACGGTTGTACTGGCCGTCGACCCGGAGCGTGAACGTATTTCTCTCGGGATTAAACAATTGGAGAAAGATCCTTTTTCCAGCTATGTCGCCGCGAACCCCAAGGGCACTGTGGTCAAGGCAGTGGTGCGGGATGTTGAAGCCAGGCATGCAGTCGTAGGCCTGGCAGAACATGTGGAGGCGCAACTCAAGTCATCCGAGATTTCCAACGACAAGAAAGTCGAGGATGCGCGGTCTATAGTTAAGGAAGGGGATGAACTGGAGGTCAAGATTACAGCTATCGATCGAAAAAAGCGTACGATCAGTGTTTCTGTACGCGCCAAGGAATCCGATGAAGAGTCGGCTGCGGTCAGGGAGTATGCCCCGGATTCGACAAGTGGCGCCAAGCTTGGCGATCTGTTAAAGGAGCATTTGGATACCAAGCAGGAATAATTGCTGTATTTAGAGGAAGTTTGCAATAATCAGGGGGTCTCCCGTTAGGAGCATAGCCTCTGGCAAAGAACCATCCAGGTCGATAAGTATGGCCTGAATGGTTGTCATGAAATCCAGATGGAGAGAGTGAAGGTGACCAAATCCGAACTGATTGAAATGCTTGCAAGACGCCAGGGCCAGTTGGCTTACAGGGATGTAGAGTTGGCGGTAAAGGCTATCCTGGAGCATATGGCACAGACCCTGTCAAATGGAGATCGTATTGAAATAAGGGGTTTTGGAAGTTTTTCTCTGCATTATCGCCCTCCCAGGGTTGGACGTAACCCCAAATCCGGTGAACCTGTCTCCCTGCCGGCAAAATATGTCCCTCATTTTAAACCGGGCAAACAGCTTCGTGAACGGGTAGATAGCAACAATACGAAACCCGTTTCCCAGGACAGTTACTGATAGTCTCCCGGTCACCGGGTTATCCTGTCAATCTGTGTAGCGGTTTATGGGGTGGTCCAGTCCGTACCAGCACCCGTTTGTCAAACATCCTGTACTCGTTCATTAATTCATTTTGTGCCGGTGGGGACGTTGGCCTTAGAATAGGGCGAATCATTAGCGTTATGAGGTGACACCATGTCCCGCTTTCTGATAATAATCCTTTTTATTTTTATACTCTTTTTCGGCCTTATATTCCATTTACATAATCCGGAGCGCGTGGTTTTCGATTATTTTATCAGTAGTGGAGAATTTTATTTTTCGGTTTTAATGGCGTTGTCATTTGCGGCAGGAGCGATCCTGGGTATGTTAGCCAATCTGCCACTTATAGTCAGGCTGAAACGGGAGCGGGCAAGGTTGCTGAAACAGGTCAAAGTCAGCGAAAAAGAGATAAACAATTTACGCGCTATCCCGGTCAAGGATACACCCTGATGGGTCCTGAATGGATGCAGGCCTTGTGGTTGTTACTGCCTGTGGCGGCGCTGTCGGGCTGGATAGCGGCCAGGCGCGGCTTGACAAAAACGACAGAACAGACTTCCAGCCCCATCCCTCCCGAATACCTCAAGGGACTCAATTATGTTCTCAATGAGCAACCGGACAAGGCAATTGAACTGTTTATCAAGATGCTTGAAGTTGACAGTGATACGGTTGAGACCCATCTTGCACTGGGGAATTTATTCAGGCGCCGGGGTGAAGTGGACAGGGCCATTAGAATCCACCAGAACCTGATTGCAAGACCGGCTCTGAGCCACGAACAACGATCGCTGGCGCTTCTTGAACTGGGCATGGATTATATGCGTTCCGGTTTGTTTGACAGAGCAGAGGGATTATTCAAGGAGTTGCTGGAGAGTGACGCCTATACAATACAGGCCTTGACAGGGTTACTCGATATTTACCAGCAGGAAAAGGACTGGCATGAATGCATCACTATAGCCCGGCGGCTGCAATCCATATCAGGTGAAAGGCTGGATTCAATTATCGCCCAGTTTTACTGTGAACTTGCCAGTGACAATCTCTCTTCCGGTAAAAACAGGGAAACCAGAGATAATCTGAAACGGGCGCTTCAGGCTGATTCAAAATGTGTCCGCGCCAGCTTGATTGAAGCAGGAATGGCCAGGGATGCAGGTAAATTCAAGACCGCGATCAGGGCCTATAAACGCATTGCAAAACAGGATGCAGAGTATCTTCCCGAAATTATCGGGCCCATGTTTGACTGTTATCGCGAACTGGACAGGCTGGATGAATACATGATGTACCTGAAGGATGTTGTGGAAAATGAGGGGGGTATTACCCCTCTATTATATTTGACGAAACTCATCGAAGAGATAAAGGGACAGGAAGAAGCCGCCAGGTATATCTCTGCTGCACTGAGGAAACGGCCGACTGTCAGAGGAGTAGACAAACTGGTCGAATACGCATTGACAAAGGCCGATGGTGAGATGCGGGAGAGCCTGCAAACCATCAAGGATATGACCGGAAAATTATTGGAGAACAAGCCTGTCTATAAATGTAATAATTGCGGGTTCGACGCAAAATTAATGCACTGGTATTGTCCCAGTTGCAAGAAGTGGAATACGATAAAACCCGTGCATGGAGTGGAAGGTGAATAATCCACGTATTATTGTGGCCCTGGACTTTTCTGACTCTCAGGTTGCTGCTGAACAGGTCAAGCGGCTCGATCCGGAACTTTGCCGGTTGAAGGTAGGCAAGGAACTGTTTACCTGTAGCGGTCCCGCATTTATCGAAAAACTCGTCGATAACGGTTTCGACGTTTTTCTTGATCTGAAATTTCATGATATCCCGAACACGGTTGCCAGGGCATGCAGCGCAGCGGCAAAGATGGGCGTATGGATGCTGACGGTACACGCATCGGGTGGCAGAAGCATGCTCATGAGCGCGCGCGAGGCCATTGATAAAACCGGTCACCAGCCGATTCTGGCAGGGGTGACCATACTCACCAGTTTATCATCGAAAGACCTGGAAGAAACAGGGATTAGTTCGCCCATGGATGTACAGGTATTACGGCTCGCCCGCCTCAGTAAAGAAGCGGGGTTAGATGGCGTTGTCTGCTCTGCACAGGAAGCTACGCGACTCAGGGCTGCTCTGGGGGACAAATTTTGCCTGGTCACACCCGGTATAAGGCCTGCCGGTGTATGCGCCGATGATCAAAAACGTAGCGTGACGCCCGAGGAGGCAATACGCGCAGGCAGTGACTATCTGGTTGTCGGCAGACCCATCATCCTGGCCGGTGATCCGCTTAAAGCGTTAATGGATATCAATGAAGATATCGATAAAGCCTTATTGATTCATAAAACGTAGCTGGTGTTTCTGCATGGTAACTATTCCCGCCGCTCCCTTTTCTGCATCATGCTTTTCCCGATGCCCGGACTTTAATGTGCATCGGCTAGGGAGACTGATCGTGAATCGTGTTTATACTCCGGAATACAAATAGCAAATTATAAAAACTTTGTCAGAAGAAATTTATCTTAGCCCGTTAACACCTGATCTGCCTGCCAGGCCGGGTGAAAGACGTTACTGGGGCCGCCTCTATGGCAGTAGCAAGGCGCTTGCATTAAATTCAGCAGCAAAAGCAAGTCAAGCGCCGTTGATTATTGTTACTGCCGACCTGAACAGCAGTCATCGCTTGCTGGAGGAATTGCGTTTTTACCGGCATGATGAAACAGAGGCTTATCCATTCCTGTCATTTCCTGACTGGGAGATATTGCCTTACGATCAATTCTCCCCTTATCAGGATATTATTTCTCAACGCCTGGAAACCCTTGCCCGGTTACCGACATTCAACAGGGGTATCCTCATCGTTCCTGTAGCCACCCTCATGCATCGCCTCATGCCACGCAGTTATCTGGCAGCCCACAGCTTGCTGCTTGAGACCGGCCAGGAACTGGTTATTAGTGAGTTCCGCCATAGATTAAGAGACTGTGGTTATCGTTTCGTCTCTCAGGTCATGGAGCATGGTGATGTGGCGATACGCGGCTCGCTCCTGGATATCTATCCAATGGGCGCACAGGCTCCGTACCGGATCGATATGTTTGATCGGGACATAGACAGCATACGGATATTTGATCCGGAAACTCAACGTTCGCAGGACAAAATGCAGAGTATCCGGATTTTACCGGCACGCGAGATTGCAATGATGGATGAGAATATCACACGTTTCCGCTCAAATTGGCGCCTGCGCTTCGAAGGCAATCCAAACGCATCGCCAATCTACAGAGATGTCAGCCAGGCTATTGCACCGGCCGGGATAGAATATTATTTACCGCTGTTTTATGAAGAGACACATAGCCTGTTCGATTATTTGAACGATAACTGCCTGGTGGTGCTGGATGAGGCTATTGGCGATGCGGCCGGGGCATTCTGGCGGGAAATAGAGGAACGGTACGAACAGAGGCGGCACGATAAAGAGCATCCATTGCTTCCTCCATGTGATGTTTTTTTTAATCCAAATGAATTTTTCACCCGCATAAAACCGTTTCCACAAATACATATATCGGCCATGGAGCAGGATGATTCACGTACGGGCAGCGTGAATTATTCCACCAGGGTCCCCACAAACCTGCCCGTCGATGCGCGGGCTGGTGAACCTCTTGGCCTGCTCAAACGCTTCCTGGATGAATTTGCCGGCAGGGTGCTGTTGGTGGCCGAATCAGCCGGCAGACGTGAGACGATCATCGAACTGCTCAATAAAAACGGGTTACGCCCGGAATTATTCAAGCAATGGTCTGATTTTCTGGGTGATGGCGCAACGCTGGGTCTCTGTGTTGCGCCGCTGGAGCAAGGTTTACTTCTTGGTGATCCGCACATCGCCATCATCAGCGAATCGCAACTGTTTGGCGATCGCGTGCAGCAGAAGAGGCTGCGTAAGCGCAGACAGCAGGATAGCGATGCAATAGTCCGTAATCTGACTGAATTAACGATTGGCGCGCCGGTGGTACACGAAGAGCATGGTGTGGGCCGGTATCATGGGCTGATCACCCTGGAGACGGGGGGTATCGCGGCTGAATATATATTACTTGAATACGATCAAGGCGATAAACTGTATGTTCCCGTTTCCTCACTGGATCTAATCAGCCGTTACACGGGAGTTGACCCGGAACATGCCCCATTGCATCGCCTCGGCAGTGGCCAATGGCAAAAAGCGAAGCGCAGGGCGGCGGAACGTGTCCGTGATGTTGCAGCGGAACTGCTGGAATTACATGCCCGGCGTGCGTCCAGACCGGGCCATAGTTTTGAAGTTGATGAGGACCCCTATCAGGCCTATGTACAGAGTTTTCCGTTTGAAGAAACACCCGGCCAGATAGACGCCATACAGGATGTGCTACAGGATATGCGAGGTAACAAGCCGATGGATCGGCTGATATGCGGTGATTCGGGATTTGGCAAGACCGAAGTTGCCATGCGTGCGGCGTTTATCGCCGTGCAAAACAATAAACAGGTAGCACTGCTGGTGCCTACCACCTTACTGGCACAGCAGCATTACCAGAATTTCAAGGACCGGTTTGCCGACTGGCCCGTTCGTATAGAGGTATTGTCCCGCTTCCGCTCACGCAAGCAGCAGGACAGCGTTACGGCAGGACTTGCCGACGGCAGAGTGGATATTGTCATCGGCACCCATAAATTACTGCAGGGATGCATTAATTTTGCCCGCCTGGGCCTGGTGATTATCGATGAGGAGCACCGCTTTGGTGTCAGACAAAAGGAACGATTCAAATCGTTACGGGCGGAGATCGATGTGTTAACGCTTACTGCCACACCCATCCCACGGACCTTGAATCTGGCGCTTACAGAACTCAGGGACCTGTCGATCATTGCTACACCTCCATCCAGGCGACTCGCTGTCAAAACATTCATCCGTGAGTGGAATAACAGTCTGGTGAAAGAGGCATTATTGCGGGAGATAAAGCGTGGTGGGCAGGTATATTTTCTGCATAATAAAGTAGCGAATATCGAGAACAAGGCCCGGGAAGTCGAAGCACTGGTCCCCGAAGCGCGGGTGCGTATTGCCCATGGACAGATGCCTGAAAAAGAACTCGAACGGGTCATGCTGGATTTTTATCATCAGCGTTTTAATGTGCTTGTCTGTAGTACAATAATCGAGACCGGCATTGATGTGCCCAACGCCAATACCATCATTATAAATCGTGCCGACAAGTTTGGTTTGGCGCAGCTTTATCAAATCCGCGGACGGGTAGGCCGCTCCTTTCATCGCGCCTATGCCTATCTGATAGTTCCTCCACACAAATCAATGACTCGGGATGCCGTTAAAAGACTGGAGGCAATCGACTCCCTGGAAGATTTAGGGATAGGATTTACACTTGCCACCCATGATCTGGAAATAAGGGGAGCGGGCGAGATCCTTGGAGAGGAGCAAAGCGGGCAGATACAGGAGATCGGTTTTGGACTGTATATGGATTTACTTGAACGCACGGTTCATGCTATGAAGGCAGGGAAACAACCACAGCTGGACAGGCCGCTTGATCATGGCACGGAAATCGATCTGCACATACCGGCATTGATCCCTGAACACTACCTGCCTGATGTGCATACCAGGCTTATCATGTATAAACGCCTTGCCGGCGCCGCGAGTGAAGAAGTGTTACAGGATTTGCAGGAAGAGATGATCGATCGCTTTGGAATGTTACCCGAACCATTAAGGAATCTGTTTCGAATAACTGCCCTGAAACAGAAAGCAACCCCTCTTGGAATACGCAAGATCGATCTGGGACAGAAAGGGGGGCGGCTGCATTTCCATGAGCAGACCCATATCGATCCGGCCCGGGTTATTAACCTGATCCAATCGCAGCCCCATACCTACAGGCTGGGAGGTCATGATAAACTAAAGGTGTTGAAGGAGTTACCTGATCCCGCTTCACGGTTCAGCCTTCTTTCAGACCTGTTTGAACATATTTCGGCCAGGGATGCAGCATAACAGGTTCAAGGTTCAACGTTCAAGATTCAACGTTGAACCTTGAACCTTAAACCAGAAACAGTTATGAGATTCATAGCAAAGATAATATGTTTATTTCTGTTACTGTTTAACGGTCTCCCGGTACAGGCTGCCTGGTATCAGGTCGAAGTAATCGTGTTTGCATACCTTAATCCGGATCTGGACGGGGAACTATGGTTTCAGAACCCCGGACTGCCGGCCAGGGATAACTCTATCGATCCGGTAACGGTTCCACCCGATTTCATTGAAACCACGCCTGCTGAAGCACAGGCTACAGCTTCTGAACCGGAATCGGAGGGGAGGAAACTGATCGCATACAAAGCATTGCCGGAAGAGAGTTACCGCCTGAATAAAGATTACAGGATTCTCAAACTGTCCGCCAATTACCACCGGATTCTGCATGTTGCCTGGCAACAACCAGGACTTGGCCGGTCATCGGCAAGATGGGTACATCTTGAAAAACTCGAGGAACCGGAAACGGAAACGGAAACGGAAAGTGAGCTTGATTCTGCCCTGCCGCCGGAACTGGCTGATATTCAAATACAGGAAAACGGTTACACGGCCCCCGAAATAATATTTGATGGCACAGTCCGCCTGCGTAGCACCAAATTCCTGCATGTAGATATTGATTGCGCCTATTTCCCCAGGGATTTTCAGCAAATACTGGCAGCACAGAGGCATAAAACGGATAACAGTAATAATTCTGATTTCATTAACCCGGATGCGGGCTATGTCCGCCTGAAGGAGAGCAGGAAGATAAAACTAAATGAGTTGTATTATTTTGATCATCCCCTGTTCGGAGTGTTGTTACAGGTGAGTAGATTGAAAGCTGGCGGTTGATAATAAAAAGGGGGCGGAGTGATTTAATTTTAATCACTCCGTCCCCTTTTTTAGTGAAATAAAGTGCGCCTGCGGCGCTCATATGTGACTGGATTGCGGCCTTCGCCGCAATGACGGAGTGCAAGAGAGTTGATATTTTCCTGTGACTGGGCCTTAAGTAAGTGCCATTCATATATTATATGACCCGAATAACCGCTGCCAGCAGGTCCTGCACGTTCACCAGTGCCTTCTGCATATTCTTTTCAATCATCTCCATCGTGATCGCTTCTTCTGATTTGCCGGCCGCCCAATTGGCGACAATTGAAATAGAGGCATAACTTAACTCCAGTTCCCGCGCCAATGCCGTTTCCGGCATACCGGTCATGCCGACAATATCGCAGCCATCACGCTGCATGCGGGCGATTTCGGCAGCGCTTTCCAGACGAGGCCCCTGGGTTGCGCCATAAGTCCCGGCGCGACTGATATCCAGTTTCTTTAGCTCTGCGGTGTTGATGATAATGTGCCGAAGTTCTTCAGAGTAAGGTGCAGTAAATTCCACATGGGTGACATGGCTCAAATCATCTTCGAAGAAAGTATGGGCACGTGACCAGGTGTAATCAATGATCTGATCGGGAACGACCAATGTTCCGGGATGCATCGTCTCTGTTATGCCGCCTACGGCGTTAATACTTATGATCTTGTCGACATCGTTCTCTTTCAGTCCCCAGATATTGGCGCGGTAATTAACCTTATGCGGAGGAATGACATGGGGTTCACCATGGCGGGGCAGGAAAATAATCTCTTTACCGGCGAATATACCATAGATCAGGGCAGCGGAAGGTTCGCCATAGGGGGTCTGTTGCTGTTGTTGGCGGGTAATTTCAAGACCTTTCAGGGCACTCAAGCCGGAGCCGGCAATAATAGCCAGGCGCGTCATGAATCGTTGACCGCATAAATCCCGTTACAATTCCGGAGATACTCCTTGTAGTCCATACCGTAACCAAACACATACCGATCCGGAATGGAAAGCCCGGTAAAGTCCGCTTTGGGAAATTGCTTTGGTTTATTGATCTGCTTGTCCACCAGGACGGCCGTATAGATTTCTCCGGCTCCCAGTCCGGTACAGGCATCGACGATGGACTTCAGTGTGATCCCCTCGTCAAGAATATCATCAATGATTAACAGGGTGCGGTTATGGATAAGGGGTTGCGGTTTTCTTATCCAGTGTATGTTGCCCCCACTTGTTTTACCACGATAACGGGTTGCATGAATATATTCGAGTTGTAAAGGGAAGCCTAGTCTGGGCAACAGTTGTCCTGTCGGCACCACGGCGCCGAGCATGGGGCACAGCAGCAGCGGATTCTTGTCTCGCAATGTACGGGTAATTGCTGTGGCCATTTTATCGAATGCCGCCTCAACTTCAGCTGCGGAATAGAGCAGTTCGGCCTCCGAGAGTACCTGCTCTATTTCTTGTTTGAACGCAGTTGTATCGTTCATCAGTTATTGTTTTAGGGTCTTCAGCAGAATCTGTGGGTTGATATATAAACAGTAGCCCGTC
>JBHHYN010000008.1:0-44715 GCA_046757565.1 Gammaproteobacteria bacterium
GGAATGACGGGCTACTGTTTATATATCAACCCACAGATTCTGCTGAAGACCCCTAAAATATTACAGGCTGATCGTGGGTTGAATATCTATCAGGAAGAAGTAGATTAATTAGCGTTTTCCTCTGTTTTAATCATGCTTTTTCCCGTTCAGGCCAAACAGGCGTTCAAGCTCATTCTTTGAAGCATCGGCCTGTGACTGGTCACGGTTGCTGCTGGCGCCTGAATCAAGATCGAACAGCGTATCGAGTTCTGATCTGGCCTCCTTAAGTGACGAAGGATCCTGTGAAGCATAGGCATTTGCTGAAGGTTGTAAATAACCACAAAAATTTGCGCGTTTTTTGTCCTTCACCTCTTCCGCGATGGGTTCACGGCAGCTCTTGCTGACGGTTACATCGTAGAATTCACAGATCATGCAGACATGCAGATCGGCATTGCAGGCCTTGCATTTTGCCAATCTGGACAAGGGCAAAGGAATATCCTTGAGGGAAGCACCACATTTCCAACAGCTCAGTTCCTTATCGGCCATTACGATCTCCACGCCATTATGCAGCGCCTAAAAGAACAATAATTTTATAATAAAGAGAGTCAGGATGGTATTCAATACCATCCTGATCAGGCCTTCACCTTTCATTACCGACATATGCACACCCAGCCATCCGCCAATAGAATTGCCGACTGCCAGGCAGGCACCCAATAACCATAACACTTCAACACGCGAGGCAAATATGAATAATGCCACAATAGAATACATACCGATAATAAAAACCTTGTGCATATTGACCTGCACCAGATCCAGCCCCATGACCCGGTGCAGGACAGGCATGATAATAAACCCGACCCCCATCTGTATGAATCCGCCCCAATAGCCGACCCCCAGCATAAGCAGATGACCAAGAAGCAGGTTTTTTGGTTTCCCACCGGTTTTTGTACCCGTATCATCGGGCTTTTTCTTACGGGCCATGAGATACATGACGCAGATCATGATGACAGCCAGGGTCCGGTTAAACCACACACCCTGCAGGCGTGTGCCCAGCAGGGCGCCGGCAATAGCACCCGGGATAGCACTCAGTGACAACGTCAGACTCAGTTTAAAATCTGCATAGCCTTTTCTGAAAAAGGTGGTTACTGCCGTGATATTCTGCGCCAGTATGGCAATACGATTGGTGCCGTTGGCGACCGGTCCCGGCATACCCATAAAGACCATTACCGGCACTGATAATAAAGAACCACCACCGGCCATGACGTTCATAAATCCCGCCACGCATCCTACCAGGATCAGAATCCCCCCTTGCCAGTAGTCCATCAGAGTAACGCTTATAATTGTTTGTCAGATTGCAAAAATTTCCGATTTGTTTTCAAACACCTTGAACTCCAGGACATTACCGCTACGTAAAACTGTCTGGGAGCTTCCAGATCAGAAACAGGGATCGCCAAATGAGAGGGTTGCAACACTGCGTTCACTGTTTTTCAATCTCCATCCTGCTTGCCGTAATTCCTGAACTTGGCCAGATTAACCTGCATCTCTGGCTCATCGAGTATTACCGGACCACCCATCTGCACACTCAGGCAATACTGTTGCGCCAGTATTTCCACATCCTGCGCCAGTTTGAAGGCGGATCCTATGTCCCCGGCCACTGCCACCAGACCATGATTCGCCAGAAGGCAAGCGTTCCGGTCTTGCAGCGCCTCCAGTATGTTGCTTGAGAGTTTCTCCGTGCCAAAGGTCGCATACCCGGCACAACGGATCGAGTTACCTCCTGCGACAGCAACCATGTAATGAAACGCCGGGATCTGCTTGCGGGTGCAGGCTATGGCGGTGGCATAGGGGGAATGTACATGTACAATGGCGCAAACATCGGTCCTTGAGTTGTAGAGATCCCGATGAAAAGGCCATTCGCTGGAAGGCTGTTTATGCCCGGCAGTGACCCTGCCTTGCGTATCAAGCCCGACTATATCGTCAGGTTTGAGCGTCGCATAGGTGATACCGGTAGGCGTAATCAGAAAACCACCCTCTATTCGTGCGCTCAGATTGCCTGACGTCCCGGCACTCAGGCCGCTTGTATTGAACGCCTGGACTGTGGTGATTAGCTGTTTTCGTAGTTCCAAATTTTGCATGCTTCATCCACCCCGCCCGATGCACCAGGGCGCTCAGTGATGACCCAAAAGGCCGGCTTACCGTTATACAGCGAGTTTACCGATGAAAGCGGATACTGGCACGATTAAAACCGATCAAACATTAAAACGGAATAACATCACGTCACCGTCCTGCACCACATACTCTTTACCTTCCAGGCGCCACTTGCCGGCGTCTTTGGCGCCCTGCTCCCCATTACAGGCAATATAGTCATTATAAGATATGACTTCGGCGCGGATGAACCCGTGTTCGAAATCAGTATGTATCGTTCCAGCCGCTTTCGGTGCCGTATCGCCTGCCTTAATCGTCCAGGCACGTACTTCCTTGGGACCGGCAGTAAAAAAAGTGTGCAGGCCGAGTAAATTATATCCTGCATGTATCAATCTGTTCAGCCCCGGTTCAGCAAGGCCCAGTTCTGCAAGGAACTCCTGTTTGTCTGCTTCCTCAAGTTGTGCAATGTCGGCCTCGATGGCCGCGCATACCGGCAGAAGTTGTGAACCCTCTTGTTGCGCCAGCTTCTCCAGTTCAGTTAACCACTCATTGTTGCCGGGATCCTCTTCCTTTACGTTGGCGATATACAGTGTGGGCTTACCGGTAAGCAAATGCAGTTCCTTGATCATCTTGCGCCGGGTCTCATCCAGATCCATGGAACCCGCAGGTTGCCCCCGATCGATATGGGCGATTGCCTTTTCGATAAAGACCTGTTTCTGCACGGCCTTCTTATCCCCTGTCTTCGCCAGTTTTGATACTTTCAAAAGCGCACGATCCAGCGTTTCCCGATCGGCAAGACAAAGCTCCGTGTTAATCACCTCTATATCGGAAAGCGGATCGATTTTACCCCCGAGGTGGGCGATATTATCGTCCTCAAAACAGCGCACCACATGGGCGATGGCATGGGTTTCCCGGATGTGTGCCAGGAACCGGTTACCCAACCCTTCACCCTTTGATGCCCCTGCAACCAGCCCGGCTATGTCAACGAACTCCATGTGCGCCGGCACCACTTGTTTGGGGTGAACGATACCGGCAAGTTGCCGGAGTCTTGGATCGGGGACAGGAACGATACCTACGTTTGGATCGATGGTACAGAAAGGATAGTTTTCAGCAGCAATACTGGAACTGGTCAGTGCATTAAACAGGGTCGATTTGCCTACGTTTGGCAACCCGACGATACCGCATTTGAAACCCATTTATTTACAGTAAAAAGTTTAAAGTTAAAAGTCGAAAGTTATTGTAATTAATGAGATTAACATCACACACATCCATTTACTTTTCACTTTCACCTTTTAACTTTTCACTTCCATGCAACTCATTCATCGCTTTTTCGAACTCGCCCATAATAATAAGCGGCATGCAGTTGAGCGCTCTATCGATCGCTTTATCAATCATACGTTGGTCATCAAGCCCTGCTCGTCCAAGTACGTAGGGCGTCACGGCATCAGGTTGCCCGGGATGACCGATACCGATACGCAGTCGCAGGAAATCATTACTACTGACTTTGTCTATAATGTCACGCAAGCCATTATGACCGCCGTGGCCACCACCCCGTTTTAATCGTACAACGCCGGGTTCAAGATCGATGTCGTCATGTACAACAAGGGCATCTTCAATGGCAAGTTTATAGTAATTAATAACTGCCTGAACTGCACGGCCACTTTCATTCATATAGGTGGCCGGTTTGATTAGCCGGCAATCCACATCATCAAATATCACACGGCTGACGTCGCCATGAAACCTGGCCTGGCGGAAAAAACTGCTACCTGAACTTGCGGCCAGCTTGTCCAGAAGCCAGAACCCGGCATTATGCCGGGTCCTGGTATATTCAGGATCACAGTTCCCCAGACCGATAAGCAGTTTTATAGAAGAAGGCACAGGGTGCCTATGATGATAATTATTCTTCTCCGTCAGCCTGGACGCTATCAGGCTCCGACGGGGCCGCTTCCACCTCACCTTCAACCACTTCTTCGCCTTCCGCAACAACTTCCTCCTCTTCTTCTTCTTCAATGCGAGGCAGATGGACAGATGCAACAGAACGGGTGGGGTCTCCACCATGCAGCAAGGCATTGATCTCAACACCTTCAGGCAAACTCAGATCACCAAGATGTATTGTGTCACCGACTTCCCTCTCTACCATATCTACCTCAATATATTCCGGAAGATGCCTGGGCAGGCAGGTTATTTCGATTTCCGACATGACATGACTGATCACTCCGCCCTGCTCCTTGACGCCAATGCACTTCGATTCATTGATAAAATGCAGCGGTATGCGCATAGTCAGTTTTTCCTTTTCATCAATACGCTGAAAATCAATATGCATGATGTGTGGCTTGAAAGGGTGCCGTTGCAGATCCTTGAGTACAACTTTTTCACGGACGTTACCGACTTTCACAGTGAGGATGTGAGAATAGAATGCTTCGTATTCGAGGCGATGTTTGAGAGCAGCTTGATCCAGCGTAATGTGCGTTGTCTCTTTATCGGTGCCATATATGATGCCGGGTATTGTGCCGGTCCTGCGCAGGCGGCGGCTCGCGCCTTTCCCTACGTCTTTGCGTAACTCCGCATTAAGTTCGAATTGTTGCATTCGGTTACTCCTGCATTTCCACGGTTTATGAATTCTCTCCAGCCGCGACCAGATAGAGAGTTACCAACCAGAAATCTGTCTGATTCCCGGGTGACTGTTTCCTGTTACTAATCAACAAACATCGAGCTGAGCGATTCTCCCTCGGCGACACGCCGGATACTCTCTGCCATCATCGTCGCCACACTCAACTGACGTATCTGATTACAGGCCGCCGCTTCGGACAATAATGGAATCGTATCCGTCACAACCAACTCATCCAGTATAGAATTCTCAATATTTTTAACAGCATTACCTGACAATACGGGATGTGTGCAATAGGCCACTACCTTGATGGCGCCACACTGCTTCAAGGCATCCGCTGCATGACACAACGTCCCCGCGGTATCCACCAGATCATCAATAATGACACAGGTCCGGCCCTCCACATCCCCAATTATGTTCATCACCTCCGATTCATTCGGGTTCGGTCTTCGTTTATCGATAATGGCCAGATCAGTGTCGTCCAGGCGTTTTGCCAGGGCCCGCGCACGTATCACTCCTCCGACATCGGGTGAGACCACCATCTGTTTCGGATATTTATGCTTCCAGATATCCCCCAGCAATACTGGTGAAGCGTAGACATTATCCAGCGGCATATCAAAAAACCCCTGTATCTGGTCCGCATGCAGATCGACAGTCAACACCCTGTCTATACCGACCGAACCAATCATATTGGCGATAACCTTGGCGGTTATCGGCACCCTGGCAGAACGGGGCCGCCTGTCCTGGCGTGCATACCCCATATAAGGGATCACGGCAGTTACACGCACCGCAGATGCCCTGCGCAGTGCATCGGCAATAACCAGCAATTCCATCAAATTATCATTGGTCGGGGCGCAAAGCGACTGAATAATAAACACTTCCCTGCCGCGAACATTCTCGGCCAGCTCCACCATGACCTCACCATCGCTGAAGCGACCTACGGTAATCTTGCCCAGCGGCAGATTCAGATAAACAGCAATCTCCAGCGCCAGTTTCGGGTTGGCATTGCCGGTACAAAGCATGATATTGTCCAATGACATCGTTATCTCTGCCAGTTAATCATTCACCACGTAGTGCTGCGTCCTCCATGAAACCTCCGGATTGGGTAGAAATCCATGCTATTTGGCTGGGGCGCCAGGACTCGAACCTGGGAATCCGGGGATCAAAACCCCGTGCCTTAGCCACTTGGCTACGCCCCAACAAATCAAGTACCAGACCGAAATCAATCATTTCACCCGAATTTAACCATCTACCTGGGTGACTGTTCCCGGGACATCCGATCCAGCAACGGCGATCTGTTCCTGCCATGGGCAATAAATCCCTGCCAGGGCTCAGGCAGTTGCTGTAATAGAATCCGGGCTTCATCTTCTGTGTCGAATACAGCAAACACACAGGATCCGGTTCCCGTCATTCGTGCCTGTGTTTTACTCCCTAACCAGTCAAGAAGGGCCGCCACTTCCGGATGGGCCTTCCTGACCGCTTCTTCACAGTCATTCCGGCCGGCCCCCGCGAAGAAGTCGCGTATTGTGATTGCAGGCGTATGCCGTGTCAAATACGCCGAATTAAAGATTTCAGCAGTCGCTACGCCCAATCCCGGATAGACGACCAGAAACCAGCGTTCAGGGAGGTCAACCTGGCTCAACTGCTCTCCCACACCTTCCGCCCAGGCCGCAACACCCTTTACAAATACCGGTATATCCGCACCCAGGCCAAGTCCAATCATCGATAACTCCTTGCCAGAAAGCCTCATTCCCCAGATATGGTTCAGGGCCATTAACGTCGTTGCCGCATCGGAACTGCCTCCCCCGAGACCGCCTCCGATAGGCAGGCGTTTCTGTACGGCTATATCCACACCAACGGGTTTGTCCGATTTCGACTGCAACAACCTGGCCGATCGAATAACCAGATCCTGCTCCGGTTCAATCCCGTCATAGTTACACGTTAGCCTGATCTGGTCATCATTGCGAACAGTGAATGTCAGTTCGTCCCCGTAGTCGAGGAACTGAAATACCGTCTGCAGCAGATGGTAACCATCGTCTCTGCGGCCCAGCACATGCAGGAACAGATTGAGTTTAGCGGGGGCCGGCCACGACTGCATGGACGAAATACAAGGATGTATGAGTGTCGCGTGAGGACATGATGTCCGTAGCGACCGCAGGAGGTAGAGCAGAGCCTGGGGCACCTGCCGACGACTGCGCGGTCGATTTATGCTCCTGAGTAATCATCACTTCCACCCTCTCCCGGCGGCCGGTCTCGGGTGCCAGAATAGAGCCTTTGGATATGTCGGGATGCAGGTGATAGAAAACGTCTGGACGCCTACATGGAAGTAGGTGGTACGATTCCATGGATGGAATCGGTAGAGTCGAGTCTGGAACGGAGACCGAGAAAACGTCCGGAACAAGTTTTCGGCGCACAAGTATCGCATTGACTGTGATCCCGGCTTCAAATTTTCCAGTCCCGGATGATTAACTGTACTTTTAATTTATCATTTTGTATCACGATCTTCCCCGGTAGATCAAAACCGCTTGCAGTCATGTAGCGAAGATAGCTGATTTGCCAACCTGCTTGTACCAGATCCGTAATCCGGCCCTGATCATCCAATACCAGTGTATTGGTCTTACTTCCCGGCTCCGGTAACCCTCGCAGCCAGTAAACGAGACCGGACAGGGGTACATGCCAACCAAAATTATTTTGTAATAGCGTCTCAGGGTTATCGGCACGCAAGGTCATGTTTTTAGCCGTACGCATTAATACCCCGTCCTCATTACCCGACAATTCATAGATGCCTCCTCCCAATGGGGCGATAATCCGCAGAAAATAATCCTGTTGTCTTTGGCGCCATTGAAGTGTGGCCGACCAGCCCTGCTTTTCCATCTGGACCGCAATCCTGCCCTTGATCTGCCACGTGTTTAGTTTAGTAAGCTTTTCCCTGTGCGTTTGCCAGTACGCTATCTTTTCCCCATGCATCGGAGGCCGGGTCGCACACCCCGATAGCAACACTACAAACAGGCCGGTTATAAAGTAGCCGGGTATCTTGATATAAGACAATTGCTTGTGAACCCTGTTTCCACTCTGAACATCCAGATATTGAGTAGTTTTGGAATCATACCGGAATTACAAATGGTTTTTTAGCTATGTGTTTTATGCTTTACCACAGTGTGGCCCGGTCACCGGCAGAAACAGAATACGAATGCAGCAGGGCGTTACGGATATTGACTAATGCTTGGCCTTTTTGGGGCTAAAACGCTTTATCACATCAATAAGATGAGTATCTTCCGGGGTCGTCTGAAGAGCAGTCTCCCAAATCTCTTGTGCGGTTTTTTCGTCACCCTTCGCCCACAGGACTTCACCCAGATGTGCAGCGATCTCCGGGTCCTGACTCAGTTTCATGGCCTTACGCAGGTACTCTATCGCCTCATCATGACGCCCGAGCCGGTACAAAACCCAACCCATGCTATCGAGGACATAAAAATCACTCGGTTTCAGCAGCAATGCCTTTCGAATGAGATCGTAGGCCTCCTGATAACGGTCTGTCCGATCTGCCAAGGTATAGCCAAGGGCATTTAGTGCTTGATCATTGTCCGGTTCTTTGGCAAGTATGCTACGCAGATCCTGCTCAAGTATATCGATCCTTCCCATTTTTTCCGCCAACATGGCACGGGAATAGAGCAGATCAACATTATATTTGCCTTCCAATGCCTCATCAAAAACAGCCATGGCATCAACATAGCGTTTTTTATCGATCAGGATCTCGGCTTCAGTCTGGACCAGAACAGTCTCTTCCTTCGGCCCATTCGTTTTAATCGTCTTCAAGTATTCGCGGGCAGAGTTAATATCTCCATTCCTGGCATTGAGCAGTCCAATCCTGAGGCGCGCATCAAAGTAGTTTTCACCATCCTGCACTCCCTGATACCAGATCCTTGCCTGTTTATAATCCTTACGCTCTTCCGCGATGCGGCCCAGATAATATTTTACGTTACTGGATCGGTTGTTTAGTTCAGACAGACGCTTGAAATAGGTTTCCGCTTCATCAAGGCGATTGGACTGCAGGTAAAGAAGCCCCAGAGCATATAAAACATCTTCATTATTCGGCGCCGATACAGCCAGTATTTCAAACTGTCTGCGCGCATCATCATAGCGCTTGGTGTCCGTTAACAACCGCGCATAGGCCATGCGCAGATTGAAATCGTTACTATCACGCTTCGGTAACTCATCCTCCAGCCATTTGAGCGCATCGTTGATACGGCCCTGTTTCTGTAAAATCGAGATATAGCTCATTGTCGCATTGTCGTTATCCGGCGCCATTTCAAGCACGCGTTCCAGTAACGTTAATGCACGGTCAGGTTCCCCCATGCGTGCGGCAATGCTGGCAAAAGCAAACATGGCTTCCGGATCATCTTCGTGTCCCGCCAACAACTGCTGCATAACGGTCATCACCAGTTCCTTGTTCTTCTCACGACCGAGAAGATTTACGACCATCATTAATTTTTGACTGAGGTCGCCATGGGAAGCCTCAAGGATATAGCGCAGATGCTCCAGGGTCTCATCGATATCCCCCTGGCGCAGAGCCATGACCGCCAGCACCCGATGAGCATCGGGGTTCCAGGGGTCCAGTTTGATCCAGAGCCGGGCTGCCTCGGTGGCTGCTTCAATATTACGGATGTAAACAGCAATCCGGGTTGCACGTTCGACAATCTTCGGGTCCCGTGTCATCCTGGCCAGATCCAGATAGTTCTCCATGGATATATCCAGGCGGCCACGTTGTCCGGCAATTTCAGCAACGAGGATCTTGTACAGTATCTCCTCGCTAAGCGCTATCCTGGGACGGACAGGCTCAATGCGGACAATTTTCGCTTTCCCCTCTGCCAAGGATCCCGTCGACGTGGCGCCTTGCTTCTGAGGCACAGTACTGCAAGCGCTTGCGAACAGAAGCATGACCAGGACCAGGCTGGATGTTCGATGAACTTTTGAAAACAAAGCAGTGACTGATGGCATACAATATAAACAGGTCATACTGATAACTATAGCGAGGATATAGACTGATGGACAGTCCCTCAATATGATTCGTTCACTTATTATAATTGGCGATCTCTCAAATTTCTTTAACGCAGAAATACTTATAGCTGATTTTTATTAATACGGGACAATTGAGTAAATACTGCTAATTACATGATATTTAAGTATTTATACTTGCATTTATGGTATGTGTTGCGCAATATTTAACTTTTTCGTTATTTGGTCGGCAACCCATGGGACTTCTCGCATTCGGACTTAACCACACAACGGCCCCACTGGAAGTGCGGGAGCGGGTGACTTTTGGCGATGACATGGTGCCGGATGCCCTGCTGGAATTGACCAAAAAGCGCGGCATCGATGAAGCGGCCATACTTTCAACCTGCAACCGAACAGAGATCTACTGCAACATCGAAACACACCACCATCAAGAACCGATTGACTGGTTTTCCCATTATCATGGATTCAAGCAAGCCGATCTCAAACCTTTTCTTTACTCTCATCCTGATGCAAATGCCGTGAAACACATTCTCAGGGTCGCCAGCGGGCTGGACTCCATGGTATTGGGTGAACCACAGGTATTGGGTCAATTGAAAGATGCCTACCAGACAGCGGTTAAAACGGGCTGCATCGGACAATTATTAAGCCGCTTGTTCCAGCATTCGTTTATGGTGGCCAAGCAGATCCGCAGCAAAACCGAGGTTGGAAGGCACCCTGTATCGATAGCATTTGCGGCAATACGACTCGCTCAACAGATCTTCGGCGATCTGTCGCAACAGACTGCACTGTTGATCGGTGCCGGAGAGACGATTGTGCTTGCCGCAAAACACCTGCATGAAAACGGCCTCAACCGGATGATTCTTGCCAATCGCACCCTGGAACGCTCACTACAACTGGCTTCCGAATATACCGCCTATGCAATAACACTCGGTGATATCCCTGAGCATCTGCATGAAGCCGATATCATTATTACGGCAACCGCCAGCCAGTTGCCAATACTGGGCAAAGGAGCCATTGAAAGTGCCGTAAAAAAACGCAAACACCGGCCGATATTTATCGTTGATATTGCGGTGCCGCGCGATATTGAACCGGAAGCCGGCCAACTTGAGGATATTTATCTGTATACCGTGGACGACCTGAAGGAGGTGATTGAGGAGAACATGAAAAACCGGCAGGAAGCGGCGCAACAAGCTGAAGAGATTATCGACACACAGGTCAATAATTTTATGGAGTGGTTGAATTCGCTGGATGCGGTTTCCACCATTCGAGCTCTTCGCGACCAGGCCGACACCATTCAACAAGACGTCCTGCGGATAGCCCGTCACAAACTTCAGCGGGGCGTCGATCCTGACCAGGTGTTACAGGAGGTAACACGTTCATTATCCAAGAAACTCATGCACTCACCGAGCTCGACCTTGCGCCATGCCGGCGCAATGGGGAGACAGGACCTGCTTCAGGCAGCTCAGGAACTATTTAATCTTTCCCACGATTCTATTCCTTCCAAAAAAAACAAGTAACCTGCCCCTGGTTATAAAACTGGATTACTGGCAATGATCGGAAATCGTACACAGCCTTACAGTGTCCCGGATAACAAATGATAACAGAGAGCCTGAAATTAAAACTGGAAAAACTCAAGGAGAGACAACAGGAACTACATGCCCTGTTGTCGGATCCCGAGGTAATCAATGATCAAAACAGGTTCCGTGAACTCAGCAGGGAAACAGCGGAAGTCACGCCTGTAGTTGACTGCTTTGATGACTATAGAAGAAATCTGGCAATCATGGAAAACACCAGGGCGATGCTCAAGGATAGCGACAGAGAAATCAGGGAACTCGCTTCTGAAGAATTACAACAGTCAACAATGGAGAATGAACGTCTGGAAACCGCATTGAGGAAACTGTTATTGCCAAAGGATCCCGCTGATCACAGTAATATCTTTCTTGAAATCCGGGCCGGCACAGGTGGCCAGGAAGCGGCATTGTTTGCCGGTGATCTAATGCGCATGTACAGCCGTTATGCGGAAATACGGGGCTGGAAGATCGAGATTCTGAGTTCCACGGCAAGTGAACTGGATGGTTATAAGGAAGTTATCATGAAACTGATCGGAACAGGTGCTTATTCAAGATTGAAATTTGAATCAGGTGTGCATAGGGTCCAGCGTGTACCCGATACAGAATCACAGGGAAGAATCCACACATCGGCCTGTACCGTTGCCGTATTACCGGAGCTGGATGAAATCAGCGAGATACAAATCAATCCTGAGGAATTAAGGATTGATACCTTCCGTGCTTCCGGCGCCGGCGGTCAACACGTTAATAAAACAGATTCAGCCATTCGCATCACCCACGTGCCATCCGGGACGGTGGTCGAATGTCAGGATGAACGTTCACAACATAAGAACCGCACACGCGCATTATCACTGTTGCGGGCGAAATTACTCGATGCAGAACGCAGGAAACAGGCAACAGAAACAGCGGAAAATCGAAGGAACCTGGTCGGATCGGGTGATCGTTCGGAGCGGATCAGGACCTATAATTTTCCACAGGGCCGGGTCTCGGATCATCGTATTAATCTCACACTATATAAACTGGATGAGTTTATGCGGGGCAACCTGGACATGATTATCGATCCTTTAATCAGCGAGCATCAGGCGGATTTGCTTTCCGCCATGCCGGATTAAACCACCGATCCGCTTCTCACAATAAAAGTCAATGGAAAAGTCAAGGAAGGTTCGGGATTTACTCAATGATGCAGAATGCCAATTGCAGTCCCTCAGTAGTGCCCGTCTGGATGCAGAAGTGTTATTGGCATATGTCATCAATAGCGGACGTGAAAGCCTCTATGCCCATCCTGATAAACAGGTCCCGGCAACGCTCTGCGCGGATTACCAATCGCTTGTTTCAAAAAGGGCTGACAGTTTTCCTGTCGCCTATCTCACAGGTAACAAGGAATTCTGGTCAAGTGGGCTTTTCGTCAACTGCTCTACCCTCATCCCCAGGCCTGAAACGGAAACTCTGGTTGAATCAGCGCTGGGTTTGATCCGTCATAATGCCGTGATGAATATTCTGGATTTAGGCACCGGCAGCGGTGCCATAGCGATCGCCATTGCGAAGGAACGTCCCTTGTGTCATGTCACTGCATCGGACATCAGCAGTGAAGCACTTTCCATCGCCAGAACCAATGCATGCCGGCACCAGGTCACTGATATCGGGTTCATACAATCCGACTGGTTTTCCTCCTTGAAAGGCAAGGTTTTCGACTTGATCCTTTGCAATCCTCCCTATGTCGATAGCAGCGACGACGGATTTCTACTAGGCGAAATTCGTTTCGAGCCACGTATTGCCCTGGATGGCGGACATTTTGGAATGCAATCCATGAACCAAATTATTCCTGGGGCACTTCAACATCTGCAACATGAGGGCTATTTGCTGATAGAGCATGGTTTCGAACAGGGAGAGAGTGTCCGTTGTTTATTCTCCGCGAATAAATTTATCGGGGTCACAACCATAAAGGATTATGCCGGTCTCGAACGGGTGACTCTGGCACGGTGCCCATGAACGATCCTCACTCCAATATCCTCCGATATCGCGAGATACGCTTCAAACCTCCATTGTCTGACGGCGTAACTGAAAGGGGGACACTTGATAAATTCGAGGAAATGGAGATGAAACTCAATGCGCTTGATGGCATTGATGAGTTACATAGCGGTTACAACCAGATCTCTGTTCGCTACCGGTTTCCACTGTTAACGTTTGCAACAATTCTGAACACCCTTGATTCTATAAACGAGCCTCCACAATATAGCCTGCCCAGGCGTATCCTCTATGCTTTGACCGCATTCATGGAACAAAATGAACGGGATTACCTGATCAACCCGGACGGTTGGCATACTTATATCGAAGACATTTATGTCCATTACTTCAACCTCCGCATTGAAGGTAAAACAGATATCCGCAAACAGACATGGCGAAAATATAAAAAAGGCAACAGAAATTAGGGCCCAATATTGGCCCGCCTTGTCCCTATTAGCATATACTCACGGATATGGATGACACGCAATTATTGAGATACAGCCGCCAAATCATGCTCCCCGAGATCGATGCGGAAGGGCAATTGCGGCTTGCACAGGCTACTGTTCTGATCATTGGACTCGGCGGCCTCGGTTCGGCAGCCTCGATATACCTGACATCAGCGGGGGTCGGTCATCTCATTCTCGTTGATTTCGATAAAGTGGATCTCTCCAACCTGCAACGTCAGATCCTGCACATGAACACGGATATCGGCCGCCTGAAGGTCGAATCGGCCAGAGACCACTTGTCGGCACTCAATCCTGACGTAAAACTCACACTGTTTACCCATGCACTGCAACAGGATGAGTTGATCCAACAGGTAAAAGCCGCTGATATCGTGATTGACGCCAGTGATAATTTCCAAACGCGTTTTGCCATCAATGAAGCCTGCGTCAAGACCAAAACCCCGCTCGTCTCCGCTGCAGCAATTCGGTTCGAGGCGCAGATCAGCGTATTCGACCCGAACAGGGAGAATTCACCCTGCTACCGTTGCCTTTACGGTGCAAACGCCACAGAAGATGAGTCCTGTACCGCAAATGGTGTGATGGCACCGCTATTGGGGATCGTTGGAAGCATACAGGCGGCAGAGGCAATGAAGTTGATTATGGGGATCGGGCAACCTTTAATAGGCAGGCTGTTGCTGCTGGACGTGATGTCGATGGAGTGGCACAGTGCCAAGTTGCCCAGGGACCCCAGGTGTCCGGTTTGTGGTAATGCCAGAGAGACAGACAAAGATAACCCTGCCAAAAACAGTCAGACAACGGATGCTTGAACATGCCCTTGGCCATCCGCAAACTGAAGTCTGCGGTTTGCTTGGCGGACTCAATCACAACCCAAAGAGCTACTATCCCGTAAAAAATATTGCTGACGATCCTGACCGCTCGTTTCTGATGGATCCGCAACAACATATCAAGGCAATTCGTGAGATGCGTGTTGCAGGCGAAAAAATGGCCGGCATCTTTCATTCACATCCCGTATCCTCTGCCGAACCTTCGGTAACGGATCTCAAACTGGCCAACTACCCGGATGTGATCTATTTCATCCTCTCTTTAACAAGAACTCCACCTGAGCTAAATGCATACTACTTTGACGGTAAGGATTTTCATAAAATGGCGTTGGAAACTTAAAAAACCAGGACCAGGACCCAGACAACGCATACATTGATGAGGGACAGCATGACGGCGGCGGACCCAACGTCCTTAGCCCGGCCGGATAGTTCATGCACCTCATCGCCAAAACGATCGACTACCGCCTCAATACCGGAGTTAATCAACTCCACAATCAATACCAGCAGGAGAACACCTGTCAGCAAGGCGCGCTCAATGCCACTTTCGCCCAGCCAGATGCCGACAGGTGCCAGGAACAGCAACAGAAAGAGTTCCAGTCGAAACGCTTGTTCATACCTGAAAGCGGCCTTCAGACCCCGGAAAGAATAGCGAGTCGCCTTGACCAGGTGTTCGTAGCCGCTACCGCCCTGCGTTGCCATTTTTTATTCTTAAGTTCGATCCACAGAGAGCACTGATATCGGCACCAGGACGATATACAGGAATATGTGAGTGTCGCATTAGATAGGGATATCGTGCAATGCTATGTCATCTATGTAGTTATGGATCAGTACACGATGATTATAAAATATTTTACTATTTTACTTTATCTCAGTAACTTCTGTGCCCTGGTTTCTTTTTGATTTTACAGGGCGGCCAGGGCCGCATCATAGTCCGGCTCATTGGCGATCTCAGGCACCAGTTCCGTGTAGGCGATCTTGTCATTATCGTCAATGACTACAACCGCCCGTGCAGTGATACCGGCCAGGGGTCCGTCCTCGATCAATACACCATAATCCTTGGCAAAATTACGTGAGCGCATCATCGCAAGCGGGATGACATTGTCCGTTGCCTCTGCCGTACAGAACCGCTTCATGGCGAAGGGCAGATCGGCGGATACTATCAGGAACACTACATCATCGCGCCCCTGTGCATGCTCGTTAAATTTCCTGGTGGAAGTCTGGCATACCGGTGTATCCAGACTGGGAACAATATTAAGCAGTTTTTTCCTGCCCTGGTAGGTGGCCAATGTAATATTATTCAGATCGCCATCTACCAGTACGAAATCCGGCGCCTGCGCGCCAACTGAAGGTAGCTCGCCATTGGTATGTATCTCGTTGCCCCGTAATGTTATTGCGGTCATGACATTCTCCTTTACTGTTTGTTGGAATAATTGTGCATAGTTGGTTACTCCGTCCCTTCTGACACCATGAAATAATCCGATACCTGAAATACGGCTGAATGTTCCCGACGTTCAGGGGGTCGCAGTGATTTTTTTATCCTTGTTAAATTCTAGCAGGCATTTGCTAAAAATCATTTCCGCGCGTGTTCTGTTCCGGAAACAGCACCAGGTGATCCACCTCAAGGCGTATGCCAATGGATTCACCGATGGCATGGTTATGGTGACTTGGTATCAGGCTGAGGATTTTCGAGCCACTGTCCAATTCCAGAGTATACAGGAAATCGGCGCCCCGAAACGCCTTATCCATGACAAGCGCCTGCAATGCACTGGTGTCGTCATGTACAATATCATCCGGACGAATAAGCACCGACACCTTGTCGCCGCTGCCATACCCATCCGAGATTTCCCCCTGGATGATCCCCATTTCCGTTTCCACCTCTGTCGTTGAGACAACCTCCCCGTTAATGAACACCCCTTCCCCGACAAAATCGGCAACATAGGTACATACCGGCCGGTGGTAAAGATTAAACGCCGTATCCCATTGTAACAGGGACCCGGCACGGATCACTCCTATCTCATCGGCCATGGCAAAGGCCTCCTTTTGATTATGAGTGACCAACACAGAGGTCATTTTGTCCTGTTTCAGTACGGTACGTATCTCAGCGGCAATCTGTTCCCGCAGCTCGATATCCATACTTGAGAAGGGTTCATCCAGTAACAGGATTTTTGGCTGCGGTGCAATGGCCCTGGCAATGGCAACCCGTTGTTGCTGACCCCCAGACAATCGGTGCGGATAGGTGCTCAGGAAAGATGTGATTTTCAGCAGATTGCTCACCTTTTTGATTCTCGATTCCAGATCCCGTCTGCCCAGATGACCCAGTCCGAAAGCAACATTTTCTTTTACCGTCAAATGGGGGAACAGAGCATAATCCTGAAACACCATCCCCACCTGCCGCTTCTCAACAGGTATCAGCGATTTATGATCACTGACGCATTGATTATTAAGCCATACCTTACCCTGCACGGGTTGTTCAAATCCGGCAATGGTCCTGAGCAGCGTCGTTTTGCCGCAACCACTGGGACCCAGCAGGCAACCGATTGCTCCTTTCTTTAGATTGAAGGAGACAGAGTCGATAATGAGCCGCTCTCCCAGCCTGACCGAGAGGTTGTCGAGCTTAAGGGTGCTTGTCATGACCGGGCCGCGCCTGGGAAATGGATCGGCTGAGGATAATGACCGGGATAATACCCGCCAGCACGATGGCCAGCGCCGGACAGGCAGCATCGGCCAGGCGTTCTTCATTGGCAAGCTCATAAGTACGTATCGCCAACGTATTGAAATTAAACGGACGCAAAATCAAGGTAGCCGGCAACTCCTTTAAAACATCGACAAACACTAATAGTACCGCTGTCAGCAGGGTGCCATGCAGCATGGGAATGTGTACTTTGCGCAGGATTGTGCCGGATCGCAATCCCAGGCAACGCCCTACCTCATCCATCGACGGCTTGATTCGGTTCAGTCCGGCATCGACTGTATTCAACGCTAATGGCAGAAAACGCACCAGATAGGCAAAGATCAGCGCAAACACCGTACCACTCATAATCAGTCCGGTATTGATTGCAAAATGGGCCTGCATCCAGGCGCTGAGTGTATTGTCCACCCAGGCAAACGGCAGTAACGCGCCGACGGCGATGACCGTCCCTGGAATCGCATAACCCATACTCAGTACCCGGACGGCCAGACCTGTCAATAGATTCGCCTGCAAGCGTTTTCCATAAGCGATAAACAGTGCCAGTAACAGCGCTATAAAAGCCGTGCCTGCGGCCAGCCCGACAGTATGTCCGATGAGCGCAAAAAACTCATGATCCACCTGTTCCGAATAGGTCTGCGTCGCCCATATTGATAGTTGTGCCGCAGGAATAAGAAAACCGAATATGACCGGCAGCACACAAGCAGTCGTGGCCAGAATCTTCGTTCGGCCTCGCAGTTTTTTCATTAAAAGCGCGCGGTAGCGGCTGCTGGTATGGTGATAACGGGCCTGGCGGCGCGACCAGTTTTCAATAGACACTAAAACCAGTATAAATACCATTAATAATGCCGATAACTGTGCCGCCGCCGCGCTATTTCCGAGTCCGAACCAGGTACGGAATATCCCCGTGGTAAAGGCGGATACCCCAAAATACTGGACCGTACCGTAATCGGCCAGGGTCTCCATCAGCACAATTGACACGCCAACCATGATCGCCGGTCTTGCCAGGGGAATAGCCACTTTAAAAAAAGCTTTAAGGGGTCCACAACGCAAGGTCCGCGCGACCTCCAATGCGCAGATGGATTGTTCAATAAAGGCCGCCCGGCACAGCAGATAGACATAAGGATAAAATACCAGCGCCAGCATGACGATGGCACCCCCCAGGGAGCGCACCTCCGGGAACCAGTAATCTCCATAACGCCATTGAAAATAGTCCCGTATCCATGACTGCAGAGGTCCTGCTACATCCAGCAGTCCGGTATAGGTGTAGGCGATAATGTAGGCCGGGATGGCCAGCGGTAACAATAACGCCCATTCCAGGATACGGCTGCCCGGGAAGCGGTACATGGTCACCAGCCAGGCAGGAATGATACCCAGGGATAAAACCAGAAACCCGACTCCACACATAAGCAGGAGTGAGTTAAGGATGTAGTCCGGCAGGACCGTCGCAGTCAGATGCCGCCAAATCTCACCACTCGGGACAAAGACCGATGCAAACACGACAAGGATGGGGACCGACAACAGGGCAGAAACTATTAACAAACCAATGGCCCAGGGCCGTAACGTGACGTGGTGTAACGATGAGGAGAAGGGAATTACCGACGTATTAACGGGAATCGTGCTCATTGTTGCAGAGTGGTAGACCGTGAAAAAGAGCGTCTTTCCCCGACTACTGGATTCCGGATTCCAGACCCGCTCACTTCCAACCTGCCCGATCCATCAAACGCAGCGCCTCTGAGTTATATTCACCGAGCACCGTCAGGTCCACGGGATCGGCCTTGAATTCACCCCATTGCCTTAAGGTCTCGCTGATGTTGACCCCCGATCTGATGGGGTATTCGTAGTTTGTCTTCGCATACCACTGTTGTGCCGCATCACTGACCAGGAATTCAAGCAAGCGTATGGCTGCATCCCGATGTTTGGCGGAACGTGTGACGCCGGCGCCACTGATATTAACGTGAGCACCGCGATCTCTCTGATTTGGCCAGAATAGCGCTACCTTGGACGCAGCCTTGACTTCAGCGTCAATCTTTGAATGCAACATGCCGGCAAGGTAATAGGTATTGACCAGGGCCAGATTACATTGTCCTGCGGCGACAGCCTTGATCTGGTCCCGGTCGCCGCCTTTTGGCGAGCGTGCGAAATTGGCCACCAGACCCTTCGCCCACTCTTCCGTTGCCGCAACGCCCTGGTGGGCTACCAGGGAAGCTACCAGGGATTGATTATAGATATTGGAGGATGAGCGTATACAGAGTTGCCCGTGCCATTTGGGATCCGCAAGCGCCTCATAGGTAGAGAGTTGTGTCGGGGAAACGCGGTCCCTGGCGTAGACGATGATACGGGAACGAAGTGACAGACCGAACCAGTACCCGTCTCTGTCCCGGTAATTCGCAGGGACTGTTGCCAACAGGACCTCCGACTTGACAGGCTGCAGTAATCCCGCCTGTTTGGCGCGATGCAGGCGTCCCACGTCTACCGTGAGCAGCAGATCCGCCGGTGAATTGTTACCTTCCAGTTGAAGTCGCTTAATCAAGGCATCCGCCTTGCCGGTTACAAGATTAATCTTAACGCCTGTCTCGTCCGAATAGATATCCAGCAAGGGCTTGATCAAAGCCTCCTTCCGGGCCGAGTATATATTCACTTCAGCAGCCGCAACCGGACCAACAGTCATTATCAAAACAGCCAACAGCCAGAATCGTCGCATAACAACCTCCTTAAACGTACTCACAATTGATGATAACCCGCTGATTAATACAGAAGGTCCCTAAAAATAATAGGGTCTTCAGCAGAATCTGTGGGTTGATATATAAACAGTAGCCCGTCATTCCCGTGAAAACGGGAATGACGGTATTTATGACTTGAATCCGCCTCTCTATTTAATCAGTTTTTATTCAAAAGTCTTTCTTGTTAACCCACAGATTCTGCTGAAGAGCCAAATAATAATGCCTTTGGGATAAAGGATGCATTGCGTTATATCAATTCAGCGCCACATATGACGCAGCCACATCCAAGTGCCACTCAGTGCGAGGAACAGGAACAACAGTGCAAAAAAATCCATGCAATACTCACCCCACTGTCCAAGAATTCGACCGCTGTGTATATCCAGAATAATATGCTCCCACGGCAAGCCCCTGCCGCGATAGAGTTGCAGCAATTGCGAATGCAGGGCATCCGGCATTTTGGTGGTAGTCGCCCATCGCGCAGTGGCATTGTTGTTCGCCTGCCACTCCAGGTTGTCGAGATCGGCAAGGTAATCACCGTAAGACGTCCTGATCGCCAGTTTGCCGTCGACCGTAACGCCAAGTCGCTCTATGCCGGCTGGGGTCCCCTCGGCAGTGGTAAGTCGTTCTATCAACTCTCCCTTTTTCGATATCAGTAGTATCCGATCATCCACAGCGGCAACAATCCTGTCATCGATACTGACTGCGCCATGTAATGCATGACCACGTTCATCCAGCACCCTGTTATTGAAATAAATCCTTTCGCCAATACGCACGATCCAGATGGCACCTATAGTGTATGCCGTTGACGGGAGTTGTTCGCGGATATCATACCAGTCGAGTAACGCTTCATTCTGGACATAACGGCCACGCAAATTCATCTGTTCTGTATGATTTAGCAACATTCCGGTCACAGACAACAGAACAATGAACAGGGCCGAGACAACGCCCAGAATACGGTGCCACTTATGCCACTGCCCCCAGGTCATTTTTGAATCGTCCGCGGTTTGTCTGCAAAGGGTGAATGCCTATGCAAGAGCAAGGCAAGACGCGCCAGCTTCGTTAATGCATGCACGGACAAAGTCGCCCCGGATATGCCATCGATCCCTTTATCGAGTTTATATTCTGAATCCAGCGTCACACCTTTGAACTGATCGGTGAAAAACGGATAGCGTATCTCCCAACCCCGGGTCTCACGAAAGACAAGCACTCTGACCAACTCGATTTGGCCATGATCAATGACAATCCCGGCGGTGATGGGCTGTTCTTTGCCTATCTCGTCGAGTATCCAGACGGTACGTCCGTCACAGCCCCAATAGTGCAGCCGTAGCACGCCCAGATCGTGTCCCAGAATAGCATGCGCTTTTTTTTTCAAATCCTTCTTAATCCACAGCATACTGGCATCTGGCGGTTTACCGGCGAAGACTTCACTAAGAAACGCCTGCGGCTCCTGGTAGACGCCTCTGGCATGACCACTGGCCGGCACGATAAGTACCGTCAGAAAAAGGGCCATGATGGTAAACAAGCGTGTGCGGTTGATATTCATATAAAAAAGCGGGCGCATTGACCGCGCCCGTGGCTGTGCTTATTGCTGCCGGCATGATACCTGTAGTACGCTAAAATTGATAACCGACGCCCAGGTTTATCCCGTCCAGGACCTTATCCACCGGGGCGTTTGCATTCTCGAATTGCGCATCGAACTTGAAAGCGACATGTGAGTGTGGCCACCAGTTGAAGCCCACGGTGAATTGTTCGAATTCCTCAAACCGGTGCACACCACTGATCTGGTTGCGTTCGTCCCATTGGCTGTAGCGGGTAAAGACGCCAAGCTCACCCGGCAGGGGCCCCGGTAATTTAAAGCGATAAGCCGGTTCCACGTACCACCCTTCCAGGTTATCGGCATTTAATGCACCCGGATCGAGTCCCTTATCGGAGCCGATATCCCAACGGGCATACAGCGCCCTCAAGCCGATGCCTGTTGCATGTTTCCAGTCAATATGTCCTTCAAACAGGGTCGCCCCAATATTGAAGGCGTCTGCCGTACCGGTTATGTCCGCTTGATATTGACCGGAGATACCCAATTCGAGACCGGGGATACCGGTAAATCTCAAGCGGCCGGTAAATGCCAGGTCCTGATCGTCCGCCTCTGCTACCTTCAAACGGCCGCTTCGGGGCCTGAAGGCCGAACTCCCTGAGGTGGGGACGACCAGACCGGAGTGGATGACGGCGTCATAATTCCAGCCCGGAGCCAGTTCGCCGTTGGAGCCCATGCCAGCCTCCCACCAGGTTGCGGGAATGATCTCTGTCTCGACATGATTGCGCTCTACGCCGTAGAAGGTATTTGGTTCATGCGTAGGATTAATGATCCCGATGGGAAGAATATCCAGACCGGCGCGGAAATGGTGTTGATCGTTGATGTCCAGTTCCACCCATGCTTGCTCCAGCTCTACTTCACCGGCCGTGCTCCCTCCCGTATCTGCAATGAAGGCATGTTCCAGTTCTAGTTCCGAAAAGAAGCGCAACTGATCGCTAAACTCATGACCAAAATAGAGAACAAAACGGTGGAAATCCGTTCTTTCGGTAGAATCATCACCTCCAATCGTTGCCTTATCGTCGTCCAGATTGTTGTAATGCAGCTCACCATAACCTCCAATGGTGGTGCGTTGTCTCCTGGCTGCCGGCAAATCATTGGAGGTAACCTGCTCTACGACGTCGGCGGTTGCCTCTACCTTTTCCCTGTTGTCATCCACAATAGATTGAGTGCGAGTAATAAGTTTTTGTGTCTTTTCTAACTCTGTCTTGAGGTTATCGATCAGTTGCTGTTGCTTCTGAATGATTGTCCACATCTCTTCTCTGCTTGGTATAGCGGCCCGAGCAGGAGTAAAGCTGAACAGAAGAAGAACACAAATAAATACGTTAGTATTCAGATTCGATAATAGATGGCACTGTTTCATAAAAATTTATAACCTCCTGAAACCCATCGAGCCGCAGGGAATGACCGGCGGCACCATTACTGTTTCCCGGATTACTGCCCTGCGGTGAAAATCGTTGTCGCTATAATTATAAACATAAATGATAACAATTATCAATATCATTAAGATTAATAAAGAATCCAATAGGCATCAATCAGTTAACTCCATGATTTATCTTTAATTTACTGTTATATCCCCTATAATTATGTCGGTATAGGGCCGGTCAATAAAACACAACAACTCCTGAACCAGAGGGGCACCAATGGAATTATCAGGTTTTATCTTGCTCGGCATCCTTGTTGTTGTGGTCATCTATGCGGTGATGCTCTACAACAACCGGGTCTCCTTAAAGCACAATGTGGGCCAGGCATGGGCCAACATTGACGACCTGTACCTGGTACAGTTACCAGATAGAGGAACGACGGCGCTCAGGCACGCACTCCCGATGGGTCACCATTGAAAAAGGGACGAGTAATGAACTTTTTCTACTCATTGACGAAACGGGACGTTGTATGATCGATCCGGAAGGGGCCAGTGTCACAGCATCCGAATCGAACACATGGTATGGGCACAGCGTCCAACCGGGTAGCGCTCCCAAAGGTCCGGCCCGCGGTCTCATCTCCCTTGGCGGAGGACGATATGCAGGAATGGCAGTCAGTCAGGGAAGAGGCGTTGAAACAGGTCATGGAAAGGCATGCGCAACAAAAGACAGCACCCCAGGTAAATATGCTGGGCAAGACCTGCGACAAACGCCGGCTCTATATCCTCTCCGCGATACCACAGGACGCGCTGATAAGACGCTATCACTACAAGGCGGTTGGCTTGATCATGCTGTTCTTTGCCTGCTGGGGCCTCGCTACCTGGATGATGAACCTGCGCTTAAATGGGGTATGATCAGCGACTGTTTAGCATTCGGCCGACAATCGAATAACATTGAACGAGCTCTTGCATCCATTTTAAACAAAAAAACAAATGACCAATCCACTCTTGGAATCGGCGCCGTTACCGGCCTTTGACCGGATACAGGTACGCCACATTGAGCCGGCTATTGACAGTTTGCTGGAAGGTAATCGCGAGGCGCTGGATTCATTACTCTCCGGCAATACACCCTGCACATGGGAAACTTTACTGCAACCGTTGCAGGAGAATGAGGATCGGTTGAATCGCGCCTGGTCACCGATTACTCATCTACACGCCGTCGCCGACAATGAGGAGTTGCGCGAGGCATACAATGCCTGCTTGCCGAAACTTACAAATTATGCGACTGAAATGGGTCAGAATGCCGATCTCTATCGTGCCTGCAAACAGATTGCAGAAAGCGACGGCTATGAAAGATTAAACCACGCGCAGAGGAAGATCATCGACAATGCCCTGCGCGACTTCCGCTTGTCCGGCATCGATCTGGACCATGCAAAGCAGCAGCGTTTCAGAGAAATACAACAGCAGCTGTCACAACTGCAGACGAAGTTTGAAGAAAACCTGCTGGACGCCACACACGCCTGGAGCAAACATATTGAGGATGTGGAAAGACTGAAAGGCCTGCCTGAATCCACCCTGGCGCTCGCCGCCCAGACCGCCAGGCATGATAACAGAGAGGGCTGGCTATTGACCCTCGATTTCCCCTGCTATGCACCTGTAATGCAGTACGCCGAAGACCGTGAGTTGCGCAGGGAGATGTACACGGCCTATGTTACACGCGCCTCCGACCAGGGAGCGGAAGCCGGGAAGTGGGACAACAGCGAGATCATGCTGGCCATCATTACCCTGCGCAAGGAGATGGCGGAACTGCTGGGATTCGACAGTTACGCCGGCTATTCTCTGGCCCGCAAGATGGCGGGCTCTCCCGCAGAGGTGCTCGACTTCCTGGAAGACCTTGGCAGGCGCTCCAGGCCTGTTGCGGATGCTGAATTTGCCGAATTGAAAAGCTTTGCCCGTGAACATTTCCAGGCAAACGATCTATGCGCCTGGGATATTGCCTTTTACTCGGAGAAACTCAGTCAGCACAGATTTCATTTCTCGCAGGAAGATCTGCGTCCCTATTTCCCCGCACTGCGGGTAGTGGAAGGGATGTTTACGGTCGTCAGGCAACTCTATGGGCTATCGATAAAGGAGCGTGGCGGCGTTGCCTGCTGGCATCCCGATGTACGCTTTTTTGAGATCCATGACGCAGACCAAGAACTACGCGGCAGTTTTTATCTGGACCTGTATGCCAGACCGCACAAGCGCGGAGGCGCCTGGATGGATGAATGCATCGTTCGCAAGAAATATAATGGCACATTGCAAAAACCGGTTGCCTTTCTCACCTGTAATTTTACCCCCCCAGTGGACGGCGCGCCGTCCCTGCTTACCCATGAAGAGGTACAGACCCTGTTTCACGAATTCGGGCATGGTCTGCACCACATGCTGACCCTGGTCGATTACCCGGCCGTCTCGGGCATAAATGGCGTTCCCTGGGATGCCGTCGAATTGCCCAGCCAGTTTATGGAAAACTGGTGCTGGGAGCGGGAGTCCCTGGATATGGTCGCCGCCCATTACCAGAATGGAAGCCCTCTTCCCGACAGCCTGTTTGACAAGATGCATGAGGCGAAGACCTTTCAGTCGGGGATGCGGATGGCGCGCCAGCTCGAGTTTGCCCTGTTTGACTTTCATCTGCACCATGATGCCCAGGTTGAAAGCAGTGCACAGATACAACAGCTGATTGACACTATCCGTGCCCGGATCGCTGTGGTCATTCCCCCCGCCTATAACCGTTTTCAACACGGATTTGCCCATATCTTCGCCGGTGGCTATGCGGCAGGCTATTACAGCTACAAATGGGCGGAGGTTTTATCCGCCGATGCCTTTTCTAAATTCAGGGAAAACGGTATCTTTGACAAAAAAACGGGTCAACATTTTATGCAATCCATTCTGGAACAAGGCGGGTCCCGCGATCCGATGGAGCTTTTTATCGAATTTCGTGGGCGTAAACCGAGTATCGAACCGCTACTGCGGGATTCGGGGATAGTTACTTATGAATCCGGGGCCCCGACATGATTTCATCTACATCAAAATTGCTTTGCAGCAGCCTGTTACTGCTGTTTACGGCAACGGTGGGAGCGGAAACCGCCTATATTACTGATGAATTGAAGGCCGGACTGCATGAAGAGAGGACACTGGACAGCCCCATTGTCAAGATCGTGCCCTCGGGAACCCATATGGAGGTTATCAAACGTACTGAGCGCCTCTCCTTTGTGCGCGATCCACAAGGGATTACCGGCTGGATTGATAACTCCTATCTGAAACAGCAAATACCGGCAAGCGAACGGCTCAAGCTTGCCCAGACAAAGAGCGCTAACCTGGAAAAAGAACTGACCGACGCCAGGCAACAACTCAAGGCCCTCCAGAGCAAGCTGAATGTGAAAACCCAAAACGACCCTGGCGAAGTAAATGCGCTGAATAAACTCAAACATGAACACACCACCCTGCAGCAACAGTACAATAGCGAACGCTTGAAAGCCGGGGAATTGCAGGTACAACTGACGGAACTCCGTAAACGAATCGGGCAGGACAATGACAATGCCTCCCTGTACAACCAGATCCGGCAGCTGCAGGAAGATAATAAAAACCTGGAAGTCAAGCTGGCCAATGCCCAGGAGGCTAATCAATCATTACGAACCATCCAAACATCGAACAAAGCAGCTGCTAACGCACATCATGATTTTACAGCATGGCAGGGGTTATTTACCTATATTGCCATCGCGGTAGTTATTGGATTCGGTCTAGGCATTTATTTACTGGACTACACCAACCGGCGTAGACATGGCGGGTTCCGCATCTGACGACAGGCTTTATTTTCATAATCCCCCATGCTGAAAATTGCTACGTGGAATGTCAATTCACTACGAGTTAGATTGCCGCACATCCTGAATTGGCTGGACGTTGTTAAACCCGGCATTCTGGCCTTGCAGGAAACCAAGGTTGTTGATGAGGAATTTCCCGTTGAAACATTTAAACGCCACGGTTACCAAGCGGTCTTCTCCGGCCAGAAGACCTATAACGGTGTTGCCATCCTGAGCAGAGACAATGCCAGAAATGTCAACACCACATTCCCCGCTTTTCCTGATCCACAACGGCGCATACTGCTTGCGAAGGTCAACACCCTATCGGTGCTGAATCTGTATGTGCCTAACGGTTCCGAGGTGGGTTCGGAAAAGTACGCGTATAAACTGGAATGGCTTTCACACCTTCTGTCATATATCGATGAACAACTCGAACAAAATGAAAACCTTGTCGTTCTCGGTGATTTCAACATTGCCCCGGCGGATGCCGATGTGCATGATCCGGAGGCGTGGCGAGGCAAGGTGCTGGTCAGCGGAGCGGAGCGGGAGGCCTTTTTTCAACTTACCGGTAAAGGTTTGATGGATTGCTACCGACTATTTGAGCATGAAGAGCAAGGATTTTCCTGGTGGGACTATCGTGCCGGATCTTTTCGCCGTAACCGGGGCTTAAGGATCGATCACATACTTGCCAGTACGGCGCTTGCCAGGCTGTGTATGTCCTGCCGGATTGACAAGGCGCCAAGACGCCTACAACGGCCTTCTGACCATGCCCCGGTTGTAGCGGAATTCAATATATGACATGCTGTCCGGGACGGAAACAATTATCTGGATGCCCGGCCTATACTGATGCGAGAAAAACACAATACCCGAGAGTTTGATTTTGATCACTGGTCAAGTGTTGCCAGGGAAAACCCGGACCGGTTTGAGAGCATGCGCGCAGCTCTATTGGAACAGATGATTGAGCAATCTCCCGAGGACATCAAACGACGAATGCTGGGATTGCAGTGGCGCATCGACCAAGTGCGCAACCGCTCGGCCAATCCCCTTGCTGCCTGCCTGCGCATATCGAGAATGATGTGGAATTCGGTGCTTGGCGATCATGGCCTGCTCACGGCCCTGGAAACCCCGGAAAAAATATTGCGGGCCGGCAAACTGGATAGGGAGCACAAAGTGGTCCACCTGAACAGATCCGAAGATCCCGGCAAGTCCTGAGCAACCTGAACAACCGTAAAAGACACCACCCATATTGCATGTGACGGCTGTTTCGCATACACTCTGCGCCCCTGTTCTGTAGGACAGCATCAGAATCTTGCAAAAGTAAGCATAAATGAAATCCGATACACACCCGGCCTATTCTGAAATAACCGTGGCCTGTAGTTGCGGGAACACTTTCAAGACCCGTTCTACCTACACCAAAGACCTGCACATCGAGGTATGTTCCCAGTGCCACCCCTTTTATACCGGCAAACAGAAGATTCTGGACACGGCCGGCCGGGTCGACAAGTTCCGCCGCAAATACGGCATGTAAACAGCGGATAATGCTGTTGAACAGATGTGGAAAAGGCGCTCCTGGTGGGCGCTTACTTATTTCCGCGCTACACCTGGCTCTACTATTGACCGCGATGTCCCGGGCGCTGGCTTTGAATGGCGTGCCACACTGTTCGGCCTCTTCCTATTCTGCTTCTGTGCAGGTCCGGTATGTTATCGATGGAGATACGGTCATCCTCGGGAACGGCGAGAAAGTCAGGTTGATTGGCCTGGACACCCCTGAACTCGGCCATGACGGCAAGGCCAGCGAAGCGGGGGCGGTGGCGGCCCGTGATTACCTGCATAAGCTGCTCCACCAGCACACCGCATACCCCCTTGTCTATGGCAGGCAACGGCGCGACCATTACGGCCGGACACTGGCCCATCTGTTCTTGCCGGATGGATCCAATGTGCAGGCGATGTTGCTAGCCGGCGGCCATGCTACCCGATTGTCCATCCCTCCTAACCTGGCTTTTCTGGAGTGTTACCGGGCACAAACGGAAGCGGCTGTTTCCGCCCGGCGCGGGATCTGGCGATTTCCACAGTATCAACCCATCGATGTAACACAATTGTCCGGCAGCGAACTCGGCTATCGCATCGTTACAGGCAAAGTGACGGGGCTGCGACGAGGCCGCTCATCATTATGGGTGGATATGGGAAACAGGTTGGCCCTGCGCATTGCACGACAGGACCTGAACTATTTCGAAAGCGTTGATCTCGATGGCTTGACAGGCAAATATATTATTGTGCATGGGATGGTTTACCACAGAAACGGGCAACTACGGATCAGGGTGCGATTGCCGCTGGATATGCAGCGCCTGGGCTCAGTCGAAAAATCCCACTAAAAATCAATTCCCAGACTTGCGATGCAAACAATCTATTTAACCCGCCTGTTACTGCTCATGCTATTCAACGTTTGCGCCAGCAACCGGGTTATGGGAAAACACGGTGAGATTGCGCCCGGGCGCCAGGTAAGCAGTATCATTTGTTGAACGGCGATTTCCCGTCTGGAGCCCCCAAATCCAGAAGATTTTTGAAAGTTGTTGAATGACAAGTGCCGTTTTAACCATGCAGTTTAGGCGATGCGGCTAAGGTTTTTTCTGGCTTTCAGGCCTTAACTCATTGCTCTGGCAAAAGTTCATCTGTTATCCACATTTTCTGTGGATAACTCTGTGCATGAAATGCGGACATATCCCCGAAGCGGGCATTTTTATTAGATTTGTTTCAGATCTGCTAAATTTTAGTCAATCCTTTAATTTACATATATATCATGATGTTACACCTGTGTAAGCGGCATTTAGCGGGATCTTCGGGAATACTTCCAGGCAAGTTCCTAAAATATGCCCTAGACTGTGCATAAGAGAGAAGGGATCTGACACAACGGAGATAATTTTGAACCTTTTTTAACGCTGTTTGTCTCACTCAACAGACAAATGATGAGTTCTCCTGCTTCTCCTCCCAAGAGCGGGAAACGAACCCGGCCTCCCCAGCCGGGAAATCTAGGCCCCGGCAGCTCTCCCTCCCCTTGCATTCCGGGGCCGTTTTTTTTTAGCCCTTGTCAAATAGCCAGTGGAGAAGTTGAATCCGTACCTCCTCAACGCCGGTTTTCTTCAGCACCGAGAACAGCTGACAACTGAAACAGCCGTCATTGATCTGCTGTTTGACCCTCATATACGATTGCCTGGCGGCGTCATTTGAAAGTTTATCCGCCTTGTTCAAGAGGATATGCACGGGCAACGCCAAAGTCCGGCACCAATCCAGCATCTGCCGATCAAACCTGGTCAATTCGCGGCGAATATCGATGATCAGGATAAGACCTTTTAACGACCTTCTTTGCGCGAAGTACCCACGCAGGGTCTCTCCCCAGTGTTGTTTCTGTTTGACGGAGACCCTGGCATAGCCATAGCCCGGCAGATCCACCAGCCTGACTCCTTCATCCATGGCAAAAAAATTGATTAGACGGGTCCTGCCCGGCGTTTTACTCGTTCTGGCGAGGCCCTTCCTGCCAGTAATAATATTAATGACACTGGATTTCCCCGTATTCGAGCGACCCGCAAATGCAACCTCCCTGCCTGTATCCGGTGGCACTTGGGCCATCGTATATGCACTGGACAGGAATTCCAGACGCTGAAATATGTTGTTTTTCACTAAACTGAATTAAACTGTGGTGTGAAAATCGATATTAACCTAATCCAACTTTTCACATTTTGTCGGTAAGATGGTTACCTTAAACGAATCAACTTATGCAAAACAAGCTTAAATCAAGGAACAATGGGATGAAAATGCGCCTCCTCTATATCCTGACCTGTCTGCTGTTTTTCCCGGTGACCTCTGCATGGCCGGCCGGGGATGCGGTCGCCGGCAAGCAGAAGACACAGATCTGCCTGGCCTGCCATGGCCCGGCCGGTGCCAGTACCTCACCTGTGTGGCCAAAACTTGCCGGCCAGCACGCCCGATATATCCAGAAACAACTCAACGATTTTAAATCAGGCAAACGCAAGAATGCCCAAATGTCACCGATGACGGCGACACTGAGCAAAGAGGATATCGATGATGTAGCGGCCTACTATGCCGCCCAGAAGCCGGATATCGGCGTAGCCAAACCTGATCATCTGTCACTCGGAGAAAAGTTATACCGAGCGGGAAACCCGAAGACCAGAATGGCTGCTTGTATGGCCTGCCATAGTCCAAATGGCGCCGGCAATCCTGCTGCCAGATATCCCATGTTGCGCGGTCAACATGCAGAGTATGTAGCTACCACCTTAAAGGCATTTAAGGCCGAATCACGCAATAATGATCAAAACGGCATCATGCGCAACATTGCCAGCAAGATGACCAATGCAGAAATTGAAGCGGTCTCCAATTACATTCAGGGACTGCATTAACTCACAAAACCGTAATTAGCACTGGGCTTTGATAACGGTAACGGCTGTATTTCCTGGAATTAATTCTTAGTAGAAGAACAACAGGACAGAAGACTGATGAAGAGAATCGTTACACTTTATTTAGCCGTTTTTATGCTTGTTATGTTCAATGGAGTGGTCCTTGCCGACAGCTTTGAACAATATTACAAGGACATCCGCCCCGTACAGCCGACCCAAAGTGGAGACAAGATTGAGGTGTTGGAGGTGTTCTGGTACGGGTGCCCGCACTGCTACCATTTCGAGCCCTATCTGCAGCAATGGCTGAAGACAAAACCGGAATATGTGGCATTTCGCCGGATGCCCGGGATTTTCAGTAAAAACTGGATCCCCCATGCCAAGGCTTACTTCACTGCAATGAAGTTGGGTGTCCTGGAAAAAATCCATGACCCCCTGTTCGATGCCCTGCATAAGCAGAAAAGACGGCTTTTCAGCGAAAACACTTTAAAAAAGTTCTTTATGGAACGGGGCATCGATGGCGATGACTTCACACGGATTTATAATTCAAATGACATCGAAACCAAAGTACGGCAAGCCTTCGTCATGGGGCAAAGATATGGCGTAACCGGGGTGCCGTCTATAATCGTAAACGGCAAATACAGGACAAGCGCCTCACTAACCGGTTCTTTTGAGAATATGCTAAAGGTCGTGGACCAGCTCGTCGATAAGGAAAAAGGAGGATTGAAGCAGGAATAGTCCTGTTTTTTTTCGATCGGTGATGAGCAAGGCTGCCTGCCACTGTGCAGGCCAAGGCCGGCCTGTCGGACGGGCATGATCCCTACCGCAACTGCCAGGATAGATACACATTACCAACAGCAGTCTTGGTCTACCGGCTGGTTACCAGTCCTGTTCCTCTCTGACAATTCCTTCGCCAGTGCCCGACCTGAAGTCAAGATCATGACAGGGTCGGGAAATATTGCAGCACCATACCGGTTTAATTGGGAAACAGCAGATGTCGGCCATATTAAAAGAGAGCGGCGGTCCTGGTAACTGGAAGGAAAAATACCAACAAGCACTTAAAGAAATCGACGCAAGAAAACAGGAATGGAAAAATGAAGAAAATAGCCTTTATAAATCAATCCTGCGCCTGATCCTCTCTCACGCGGGAGTTGATTCAGAGCTCGACAAGGAATTCGAATCCATGCGCAATACCCTGCGCAAAGGTGCAGATGATTCAACCAGAAAAAAAATAATCGGTAACGTCATTAAGAAAACAATAATCCATGAACGAAACAGAAACAAGGAACAAGGCGGCAGAGTAAATTCACACCTGCAATTATCCGCATTAATCGGGCAACTCGAGCTTCCCGAAGCATACATGCCTGAATTGGACCAGATTGATCGCAGTCTGTCTCATAAGAATAAGCGCAAGCATATCGAACGCTCCTGTGCCCGGCTTGCAGGGATCATTAATAAGGCATGTGAATCGACCGCCTCCTGGGCAGATACTAACGATATCAAAAACGGACTTGTCGAAGTAAAACAAGAGGATATTTTTGAAAAATTTTTGCAGCGATTTTCGTTACCCGGAGAGGCCGGACTGGAGGTTATCGAACTGCGCAAACGCGCCATGGAAATACATGACCATCAGGAACGCCTGGAATTTATCGATGAATTTATTCAATTACTCCAGCATTTATATTCCGGTTCTTCCGCTGCCGTAGAAAACACTCTATCGATAGATTTCGATCACCTCAGGGACGCGCTTTTTCACCTCATTGAATGGCTGCCATTGACCTGCCACACAGATAAAAAGGTAAAAAAAATAAAGGGGCAGTTACACGATCTCAGTGATGAGACAGGACTGAAGAATGTCCTTCGTAATATCACGGCACTGATTAATGATCATCAATCTAGCCTGCAGAAAGAACTTAATGAAATTCAGTCATTTCTAAAAAAGGTAACATTGAGACTTAAAGACCTGGAAACGCATATCCATGAAGTAGCGGTATCTGAACTCGAAGCCAGAGGCCATTCAGAATCGCTAAGGGAATCAGTCCGTAACAACGTTTACACTATCAGGGATGATATCGAACAGGCAGATAGCATTAAAAACATAAAGCAATGCATAAATCAAAGGCTCATAGCTATCGAACAAAGTATGGACACCTTTCTCGAGTCGGAACAAACAAGGCGGCAACGATCTGAAAAACATGTAAAGAAGCTCAGTAAGCGAATTATCGACATGAAAGCCGAGGCCTGTAAATTACAAACCCGAATAAGGGAAGAACGTTACAAGGCGCAGATCGATGCGCTGACCGGTATCCCCAACAGACTCGCTCATGATGAGCGAATGCAACAGGAATTCAACCGCTGGCAACGCTATGGGCAATCACTGTCACTCTGTGTTATCGATATCGATAAATTCAAGAATGTAAATGATAGCTATGGTCACAAGGCCGGTGATAAGGTCCTGGTTACTGTCGCAGAATTATGTAGTTCACGCATCCGGGATACAGACTTTTTTTCCCGTTACGGTGGGGAAGAATTCGTATTACTGCTACCGGGAACGGCACTGGCGCAAGCGCAGCTACTGGCTGAAAACCTGCGCCGGGATGTCGATGAGTGCGATTTTCATTATGCACAGGAACCGGTCGCGATTACTATCTCCTGTGGTCTGGTAGAATTCAGGGAAGGGGATACGACGGAATCGGCCTTTAAAAGGGCCGATCGGGCCCTGTATGCCGCGAAACATGCCGGCCGCAACCGCTGCATGACAGAGGCACAAATCTGAACCACCGGTATTACCCGTGATAATATAGATATCGACAATCCTGCAGGCGGCAGAAGTATGTCAGGCAGGCAGCAGGCGTGTTAATACCTCAGCATAGGCGCGTGCATAGTTGCGTGCGCTGTTTGCCCAACTGAACTCCTGCTGCATCGCAGTCGACATGATCCGGCGCCATCGATCTCCACCTGATCGGTATAACATCAGTGCACGATGGACACTGCCGAGATAATCACTGGTTGCGATTCCTGAAAATCCGAACCCTGTTGCGGTGTGATCCTTAAGAGACGCATCGGTCGTATCCACCACCGTATCGGCCAGGCCGCCGGTCATGCGGACAACCGGAATAGTCCCGTAACGAAGACTGTACAGTTGTGTCAGGCCACAAGGCTCGAAGCGTGACGGCATGAGCATAATATCCGCACCCGCCTGGATCCGGTGTGCGAGGGCTTCATTATAACTGAGATTCACGGCCATTCGGCCCTCATGACTCACGGCGGCTGCACGCAATGCCTGTTCATACTTCTCCTCACCGGTCCCCAGCACAACCAGTTGCACATCTTCATCCAGCATGAGATCGGCCAACCCGTCAATAATAACATCGATGCCTTTTTGCCCGGTCAGACGGCTGATATGCGCCAGCAAGATCGCCTTGTCATT
The DNA here is from genome assembly GCA_046757565.1 of Gammaproteobacteria bacterium. Lineage (GTDB taxonomy): Bacteria > Pseudomonadota > Gammaproteobacteria > Eutrophobiales > Eutrophobiaceae > JBHHYN01. The sequence goes on from JBHHYN010000008.1 coordinate 34,635, forward strand.
CTCAACCAATCCAAGCTCCTGCTGCAGGGTGCACTTATTCATTTTTTTACCGGCAAGATTATCAAGCCAGTAATGCCGTTCAATAACAGGATCATGGCGCGGATCCCAGATGCGGTAATCCACCCCGTTCAATATTCCCGTAAGGTTATCAGCGCGGCGCTGCAACACCCCTTCCAGACCACAACCAGAGACCGGCGTAACTATCTCTCTGGCATAACCGGGGCTGACCGTAGTCAACTGATCGGCATAGACCAGGCCACCCTTGATAAACGAGAGATCTCCATAAAATTCCAACGCATCCGCTGACCAGAAACCGGCAGGGAGTTTTAAAGAGAGGAAATTGGTATAGGGGAAATTTCCCTGATAGGCCAGGTTATGGATGGTAAACAGCGTAGCGGGACGGTCCGGGTCCCGTGCCAGTAATGCCGGGGCCAAACCGGTATGCCAATCATGGCAATGTAGCAGATCAGGCGTCCAGTCAAGACCGGCCCGCCCCAGGCTGATAAGTCTGAGAACACGGCAGAACAACGAGAATCGCTCGGCATTGTCCGGCCAGTCCTGCCCGGCCGGGTCGTCATACGGCCCGCCAGGGCGATCGAATAATTCAGGCACGTCAACCAGATAGACAGGGATATCGCTATCCGGAAGGAGCGTTTGTAATAAATGAAAACGGATATTTATCTCTGCAATATCGATTTCTCTGCCGGCTTTTATCCGATCTACCTGTCTGAGCACATGCCTGTAGGCCGGCACTACGATACGTATGTCGAATCCCTGCTCGTGCAGTGCTATCGGCAGATAACAGGCGACATCAGCCAGTCCCCCCGTCTTGATCAACGGGTACACTTCACTCACGGCAAATAAAATACGGGGGTTAGGATCCTTAAGATTATCCGTTGCGGGATCTCCAGATTCAGCTTTTACGATGTTGTCCGGCCTTGTTTTAGAATTATTTTTATTCAACCGTCGTCCTGTTACACAGTTTCTATTACCGTTGTTGACCGTCAGCCAGCTGTACATTCCAGTACCAGGCCGCCCAAGGGCGGTAAGGTGAGGCTAATGGAATGAGGTCTGCCCATCCAGGATACAGGTGTTGAATAAACACCCCCCTGGTTACCGGTATTAGTCCCACCATAGCAGCCGGAGTCGGAATTCAGTAACTCCCGGTAATATCCGCTCCTGGAAACACCCAGACGATAGTCATATCTCGGCAACGGGGTAAAATTCAAGACTACCACCAGGAATCTGTTCTTTTTCCTGCGGAGATAACTGAGTACAGACTGGGAAGCATCGTGGCAATCAATCCATTCAAATCCCTGCTGTTCAAAGTCATGATAATGCAGCTCAGGATAGTCAACATAGAGGTGGTTCAATTCTGCCACAAGTAATCGTATCTGCGCATGCGCCGGTTCTTCAAGCAGTTGCCAGTCAAGAGAACTGGCATGATCCCACTCCTGCCATTGCCCCAACTCGTTCCCCATGAACAACAATTTCTTGCCCGGATAGGTAAACATATAGGTATATAACAGGCGCAGATTGGCAAACCGTTGCCAGTCATCGCCCGGCATCTTCGCAATCATGGAACCCTTACCATGCACCACCTCATCATGGGAGAAGGGCAAAACAAAGTTTTCGTGAAAGGCGTACAGCAGGCCGAAAGTCAGATGATCGTGATGGTAGTGACGATGCACCGGATCTTTACCCATATACCCCAGGGTATCGTGCATCCACCCCATGTTCCACTTCATGGAGAAACCGAGGCCGCCAACCCAGGACGGCCGGGTTACCTGCGGCCATGCCGTGGATTCCTCGGCCACCATGATGACGCCGGGATACTGGCTCAATACATGGTGGTTGAGTTTACGGATGAATGCGATCGCCTCAAGGTTCTCATTACCTCCGTATTCGTTTGGCAGCCATTCCCCCTGCGTGCGTGAATAATCGAGGTAGAGCATGGCCGCTACTGCATCGACACGCAGACCGTCCAGATGGAATTCCCGGATCCAGTACAGCGCATTGGAGATCAGAAAGCTCCGTACTTCGTGGCGGTCATAGTTAAACACCAATGTACCCCACTCGCGATGTTCGCCCCGGCGGGGATCTTCATGCTCATACAGCGGGGTTCCATCAAAGCGGGCCATTGCATGCTCATCTTTGGGAAAGTGTCCCGCCACCCAGTCAAGAATGATTCCGATACCATGGCGGTGGCAGCTATCCACCAGATAGCGAAAATCATCCTCCGATCCATAGCGGCTGGTCGGTGCATAAAAGCCGGTTGTCTGGTAACCCCAGGATTCGTCCAGGGGGTGTTCGCTTACGGGTAGCAATTCGATATGGGTAAAACCCGTCTCTTTGAGGTAAGAAATTAATTGATCGGCGATTTCGCGGTAGTTGAGGAAACCTCCATCCCCGCGACGCCGCCACGATCCCAGGTGCAGTTCATAAATTGACAGCGGCGCATGCAGGTAATCGACGGCCTGGCGGGATTCGATCCATGCAGTATCGCCCCAGCTGAAATGGTTGTTTTGTGGGATGATGCCGGCCGTGGCGGGTCTCGGTTCAAACTGCCGGCCATAGGGATCGCTCTTGATCAGGATCGCACCACTGCCCCTGGCGCGGATCTCAAACTTGTAGTTCATCCCTGCCTCGATCCCGGGGACGAATAATTCCCAGACACCGCTCGAACCACGGACGCGCATCGGGTGGCAGCGCCCGTCCCAGTGATTGAAATCGCCGATGACGCTCACCCGCTCGGCATTCGGCGCCCACACGGCAAACAGAACACCTTCGATGGATTCAACCGATGTACACCGGGCGCCCAGAAACCGGTAAGCCTGCTGGTGTTTTCCTTCATTGAACAGATGCAGATCATAATCGCTGATCTGGGGTGGGAAACAGTAGGGTTCGTAGTGATCGTATTCATGCCCTGCCTCATCCCGCCAGATGATGCGGAACCGGTCCGGGATGCTGTTCAGGGGACCGCACCACTCGAAGACATCACTCCCCGCTATGCGTTGCATGCGCGCGCCGTTGCCGGCAAGCCTGGCTGTTTTTGCCCTCGGCAGCAGGCTGCGCGCTGCCTCGGACAGGCCCAGACAGTGTTTGCCCAGGATAACGCCCGGATCGTGATGCCTGAGCGCCTTCAAACGGGCCAGATCATCGGTGTGCACTGCCGCTTGTGAGGTGTTCGATGGGCTCATTACCTTGTCCGCCACCCAGTCAATCGCTGACTGGCCATATAGGCCGCCCCATCAAGATTGAGATCGCCGCTCACGAGATAGACAGGATACCGCTTCAAAAACTCCCCGCGGATAGTATTGTCATGCAATGCACTCAAGAAACGGCTCTGTAAAATAAAGGCGATATTCTTTTTTGTTGTTGCGCCCGCCAGGTAAATGCCGCCATAGGGCTGGAAACTCAGGGCCAATACCTGCGCCAGGGCCCCCGCACAGCGGTAATACATATGCAGTGCTGCCGTGCAGTCAGCATCGCTGTACTGCATCGCCCGCTCCGCTATCTCTTTTGCGCCCAGGACCGTCCCGGTTTTATTATTATTAAGAGCAATACACGCATGCATATTTTCCAGCCCTTTGGCAGAGATAAAATCCTCCCAGGAAGGACGGACCTTGCCCAGTTTTTCCCCGAGGGCATGCAGCAAGTGCGCCTGTTCGGCGTCCAGGACAGGAATCGGCGTATGTTGCACCTCGCAGGATACGGCCAAGTAACGATCCTGACCGTTTTCCGGGTATGGCGCAAGCAATCCTGCGGTACCAACCCCTGTGCCGGGTATAATCAGCACCGCATTATCGCTTTGCCGAACTTCTGTATCCATATCTGCAACAGGGTACAAAAGTGTGGCATCAAGGCGATCATATCCCGACTTATGGGCCATCAGACCATGACAGGCAGCTTCCATGTCGTTGATTAACAAGGTCCGCTCCGGCGGCAGGCCGGCCTGGATAAGGTGGTTCAGATCCAGTTCACGGGGTTCCGGCCAGTTGGTCATGGAGACCGTTGCGCCGCTAACCGGGCCTGCGCAGCAGAGCACGGCCATTTCCAGCCATCCCTGCCTACCCGACTCCGCAACAAGGTCCCGGACAAAGCCTGATAACGTCCTTATATCGCCGATTTCAGCATGCCTGTCGGCGATGGGTGATGCATTCACGGACGGATCCGCCGTGACCGCAATAATTCTTGCGCGCGTATTTGTCCCCCCTACATCCATTATTAATACAGTTTTAACCATCAGTTCTTAATGGGTCTTGTTATGGATAATTACCCGGAATTGTAGTGGCTGAAGCGGCAGAACGCCCGAAATGAACCGATTAATCACTAGTTTTAGTTTTCCCATTTTATCCACTCCTTTGGACTAAACTATAAGATAAAAATAGCGTCTTATTCTGTTATCAGAGCATAAAAAAAGCATATCAAACAGGGACATTTAAGGAGATTGATCGAAATCATATAGACCCGTTAATAATTTCCTTACCATTACCATAACAGTCATTGCGTAATAGGGCCATCAGGTCCAACAGCTAGTCTCTGTAATAACGTAGCAAGACCAGTAATTAAGGTAAGATAATGATACGACGACGTGAACGGCGCTCCATAGACCGGATTATTCGTGAAACACTCGCGGTAGTCATGGCGGGGGGGCGTGGCACACGGCTTAACCGGTTGACCGCCAGACACAGTAAACCCGCTGTGTCGTTCGGCGGGAAATACCGCATCATCGATTTCACCCTCTCCAACTGCATTAACTCGGGCATCCACAAGATCGATATCCTGACGCAATACCGGGCCCATTCTCTTATCCAGCACGTGGAACGGGGCTGGTCTTTCTGCCGCGATGAATTTGGCGAGTTTATCGAACTGCTTCCAGCCATGGAGCGCTATGAGTCTTCATCCTGGTACCAGGGCACCGCTGACTCCGTTTATCAAAACCTGGATATAATCCTTGAGCACCGGCCATCTTATGTGCTGGTGCTGGCTGGGGACCATGTCTATAAAATGGACTACGGTGTGATGATTGCTGCGCATGCTGAAAACAGTTCGGACGTTACGGTTGGTTGCGTCGAGGTCCCGCTTAAAGACGCCCACAACTTTGGCTTGTTAAACGTGGACGAAGACAACCGTATTACCGGTTTTCATGAAAAGCCCGCTAACCCGCAGTCTCTGGTTGGCCATGGCAATACAGCCCTGGCATCCATGGGTATTTATCTGTTCTCCATTGACTTTCTGGTCAAAATTCTAGAGGAAGACGCCAGATCACCCACTTCGAGCCATGATTTCGGCAGAGATATTCTGCCTGCCATCTATAAGAAACATCGTCTCTACGCCTGTCCTTTTAATAACTTTGAGAACAGCGATCACGGTTACTGGCGGGACGTCGGTACCGTCGATGCCTACTGGCAGGCAAACCTGGAACTCATCGGCGTCACCCCGCCCTTGAACCTGTATAATCAGGACTGGCCTATCCGCTCTCACCAGGCCCAGCTGCCGCCGGCTAAATTTGTGTTCGATGACGATGACCGCCGCGGTATGGCAGTGGACTCAATGGTCTCGGCAGGTTGCATCATATCCGGCTCGAAGCTCCGTCATTCACTGCTTTCCAATAACGTACGGATACACTCCTATTCCCTGATTGAAGACTCAGTGTTACTGCCCGGTGTCGTCGTGGGACGTCATTGCCGCATAAAGAAAGCAGTCATCGATAATGATTGCCGGATCCCTGAGGGCACGGTTATTGGTGAAAATCCCGGCAAGGACGCCAATCGCTACCATGTGACGCCCAATGGGGTAGTGCTGGTTTGTCCTGACATGTTGGGCCAGCAAGTACGCTATGGCACATGAAACACCGCTGAAAGTTGTGCTTTGCTGGCACATGCACCAACCCGATTACCGCAATTACATCAGTAACGAATTTCAACTGCCCTGGGTCTATCTGCACGGGATCAAGGACTATGTCGATATGGCGGCCCATCTTGAAGCCGTTCCACAAGCCAGGGCGGTAGTCAACTTCAGTCCGGTGCTGTTGCGGCAACTGGAAGAGTATGAACGGCAGATAGAGAGCTGTCTGAACGGCACCGGGCCCATCCGCGATCCGCTCCTGGAGGCGCTGGACGCTCCTGTATTTCCGTCCGACAACGAACACCGTCTTGCCATCGTAAAGGCCTGTCTGCGTTCCAATCAGAAACGCCAGATCGAGCGCTTCAGTCCCTACCAGCGGCTGGTCGACATCGCCAACCTGGTCATCCATGATGCGGAACACGGCGCCTACCTCAGCAACCAGTATCTCGCCGATCTGGTTACCTGGTACCATCTGGTCTGGCTCGGCGAGACCGTAAGGCGCACGGACAAACGCGTGAAAAAACTGATCGAGCAAGGCGGAGGCTATACCCTGCACCAACGCCGCACGTTGTTGAAGATCATCGGCGAACTGTTGTCATCATTGCCGGGCCGTTATGCGCGCCTGGTGGATGGCGGCCAGCTTGAGTTGTCCATGTCACCCTATGCCCATCCCATGATCCCCTTGCTGCTGCAATTCAAGGATGCACGGGAGAGCCTGCCGGATATACACCTGCCAGTACTGGATGCCTATCCGGGAGGGATGGAACGCAGTAACTGGCACCTGCAGCGGGGCCTGGAACTGTTCGAAGATTATTTCGGGCAACGTCCGCTGGGTTGCTGGCCGGCAGAGGGCGGTATCAGCTCGGCAACCATGGCGCTTATCGCCGGGGCCGGTTTTCGTTGGCTGGCAACCGGCGAGCGCGTCTTGAGAAACAGCATCAATGGGTCACTATCCGGCGATGATGCATACTGCATCTATAATACCTACTGCAACAAAGAGTCTACCCTGCGTCTGTTCGCTCGTGACGATACCCTGTCGGACCTTATCGGCTTTACCTATGCCGACTGGCATGCCGATGATGCCGTCGCCGATTTAATTAGTCGGCTGGAATCGATTGCGGATGGATGCGCCAACATGGAAGAGGCCGTTGTTACCATCATCATGGATGGCGAGAATGCCTGGGAGTATTACCCGGAAAATGGTTATTTCTTTCTGTCGGCGCTATACCGGCGACTGGCTGAGCACCCACGGCTGCAACTGTGCAGGTTTCAGGATCTGCTTGATACTCGTGCGTCCCCGCTAGACAGAATCGTCGCCGGCAGTTGGGTGTTCGGGACCTTTTCCACCTGGATTGGTGATGAAGACAAGAACCGTGCCTGGGACATCCTTGGTGATGTGAAACGCGTCTATGACGAAGTCTGTACAAACACGAAACTGGAACCACAACAGCAGGCAAGGATCGATGCGCAACTTGCGATCTGTGAGGGATCGGACTGGTTCTGGTGGTTCGGAGATTATAATCCCGCTGAAACGGTCAGGGATTTTGAGCGGTTATTCCGTATCCATATCTCCAATCTGTATCACATGCTGGGTCAGGAACCTCCCCAATACCTGTCCCAGATACTCGCCCACGGGACGGGAGCACCAAAACTGGGTGGGGTGATTCGCCCTGGCCGTCCCGATAATTCCCAATAACACCCTCTGTAACCTTGACAAAAAGGTAGACGAGGCGTGACCAGTACCCATACGCATAATTGTTTACGCCGGCGCCGCTCCGGTTGCCTGTTACATCCCACTTCTCTTCCCGGCGGCGGACTGGGAACGGATGCCGTAAGGTTTATTGATTTTCTTGCCGGGGCGGGATTCTCGGTCTGGCAGATGTTGCCGGTGAATAACACCGATAAGTATGGTTGCCCCTATCAGGGGACATCGGTCCATGCCGGCAATCCCCGCTTCATCGATCTCATGCCTCTTTCGCAGAAGGAGTGGTTGAACGTAAATCGCTTGAATAACCGTAGTAATAATTTGGCGGCAGTTTCCGCCCTTATCGCCGAGGCCCGCCACGGCTTCATCCGGCGCGCCACCGATGTCGAACTCGGCGACTATCAGGCCTTCAAACAGACACACATCCACTGGCTTGATGACTACGCGCTCTTTTCGGCTATAAAACAGGAGCATCAAGGCAAACCCTGGTGGAAATGGCCACAGAGACTTCGCATGCGGGACAAGACGGCGCTGAAATCGTTCAGTGAAGAGCATAGCGAACAAATAGAAAACTACTGTTTTGAGCAATTTCTCTTCTTCAGTCAATGGCAGGAGCTGCGCAAGCTGGCACATGACCGGGGGATACTATTGTTTGGCGATGTACCGATTTTCACGGCCCATGACAGTGTCGATGTCTGGGCGTATCCCGATTATTTCCAGCTTGATGAGGCCGGGCAACCAACGGTCGTTGCCGGCGTCCCACCGGATTATTTTTCCCCGACTGGTCAACGCTGGGGCAATCCGGTCTACAACTGGCCACATCTGGCAAAGGACGGTTTTCGATGGTGGGTAGAGCGGCTGCGCACACAACTTGAACTGTTTGACCTGGTGCGGCTGGATCACTTCCGCGGCTTCGTCGCTCTCTGGGAGATTCCGGCACATTGCCCGACCGCCGAGGAGGGCACATGGCAACCGGCGCCGGGACGGGAACTCTTCAAAATCTTCCACAAGGAATTCGGTGACCTCCCCCTGATTGCCGAAGATCTGGGAATTATCTCGGAGGAGGTGGTGAAACTGGCTGATGATTTTATGCTGCCCGGAATCAAGGTGCTGCAATTCGCCTTCGACAATAGTGCGGGCAATCCTTATTTACCGCATAACCACAACCTGAATAGCGTCGTCTATACCGGCACCCATGATAACAATACGACATTAGGATGGTTCTGTAATCTGGATGACACAAAGCAGCAGCATGTACTTGAATATCTGCAATACCCAAACGAAACCATGCCCTGGCCATTAATCAACAGTGCCCTCCAGTCCGTTTGCCCGCTCGCCATTGTGCCCATGCAGGACCTGCTCGGTCTGGATGCTTCACACCGCATGAATACCCCCGGCACCATGGCGGGAAACTGGCGCTGGCGGTTTGATTGGGAATGGATCACATCCGATTTGATAAAAAAGTTATGGCATCTGAATGCGCTGTACGGACGGCTTTAAGTCAGGAACGCCTCTGATATTTATATAATGATGACCAGTTTCAGCGACACCAGTTACAAAAAGTATCTGTTACCAAGACGGCTGGTTTTTTTCGATCTGGACGGAACCATTATTCCGTCTACCGGTGCAACCGGGAGGCGTATCGCTATCGCACTGAGTACCTACAGAGAGATCAAGGAGTTCGCACAATCGATATTAGAACTGGACGGTTTTCCGGAAATCGATGAAGAACAGTGCAGTGACTGGTACCGAAGGCATGGGGGAGAGAGTGGATTGATCAGGGAAATACTCCATCATGTAGAGTTATCCGAAAACGTCAAGGACTGCCTGACATTCTATTTTACCGGTGTCTTCAACAGGCGTTTGACCCAATACGACGCGGCCGATCTGCAATTTGACACTATCCCGGATGCCCACATTGAGTTTTTACAGTCCTTGTCAGAGCAGGCCTCTATGATCCTTGTTTCATTCCGCTACCAGACACAATTCGATTTCCTAACGTCACTTGAGTCACTTGGCCTGGCCAGGGCCGGCCTGTTTGGTCCGCACAACGCCTTTGCCGTGGGCGGGCCCGGTGCATCGTCTGACGGATCCAAGTCACGTTTCGTCGGCAGCATGTGGCGCCGCGAGATACGGGCGCAACGCCGTTTAACCTCTGACATCGGCAAAACCTTTCCGCCTATTATAATAGGCGACTCCATCCGTGATATTCATTTTGCCGTGGATATAGGGGGGATCTTTTTCGGTGTATCGGAGACCGGAGAGGCCTCCCGGGAGATCCTGTTAACGGAGATAAAAGAGCTGGAAGATAGTCTGAATACCCGTTCCCGCGTCTTCCCTTCACTGGCCGACACAGAGATGCAGCGCAGACTATTTGAGGAGTGTGCAGCCTATCGGGAAACGATAAAAACCCTCGACACCTGAGCCACATGCTATACGTCAAAAAAGTGGTGACCGGCCTGGACGATTGATCAACAGGATCATCGTTACTTTCCACTTTCCACTTGTTACTTGTTACTTGTTACT
>JBHHYN010000009.1:0-43573 GCA_046757565.1 Gammaproteobacteria bacterium
CTTTTCACGAATTTTGAGCGTGAAGTGGTACTCAAAAAGAGCCCGGCAGAGATATTCGTGCACAAATGAAGAATGATGCCGGACCGTTGCGTCTCTGTGGACCACACGCCACTTCACATCGGTCCGTAAACGCTAACGGTGCCGGGGTCTGCGGCAGGGTCAGCGCAAGTGCAAAAATTTATTACATAACAAAGAGTTATGTGGCGGAGAGGGAGGGATTCGAACCCTCGATACGCTATTAACGTATACACACTTTCCAGGCGTGCGCCTTCAACCGCTCGGCCACCTCTCCAGATCTAAAAATTTACATAATTATATATCTGAATAATTACTTCAAATAATGCTCCTTTCGGAGCATAGCCTTCAACCGTTGACTCAGCACATCCTGTGCTTCGGTACTGCGTACCGTTGCGCTTTCGCCGCAACGCCCAAATCTGTTCCAGACAGATTTATTCCACACATCCATGTGTTCCACCCTAAAGGGCCAGCCTTCGGCTGTTCAAATTCATTCCAGATGAATTTGTGTCAGCCACCTTTCCATAAGATTCAGTGACAAGTGACAAGTGACAAGTGACAAGTGACAAGTGACAAGTGACAAGTAAACAGGGTAAACAATAATAATGTATAGCGCAATGACAGGCCTACGGACCTGTATAGGGAAATCATGAGTGAACTGCCGGCGTCTTGCGTAGAGATTATGCGGCCCTGGATACCTGGCCTGCCTTTTGTAATTTTTGCAGGTGGCCGATTAAATCCAGTTCCCCCCTGGATAGGTCGCAGGCCTCTACCAATTCATTCGTGGTCGCGCCTTTTTTCATAAGGGCGATTGCCTGCTTGTAATTTATCTGTGATGAATCGTTGATCTCCAGCCTGTCCTGACGGTCTGCAATACCGTGCATCTGTTGTTGTTGATAGTTGATGCGGTCCGCCATGCCGCGCTCACACGATAACAGCGCTTGCAGTTCCTGCTGCGTTTCCGCCAACGACCGGCCTTGCCTGTCAAACTTCCGCCACAGGCGCTGCAAGAAGAGCCACTGTATCAAAACCAGGACCAGGCATACCTGGACGAGTAGTGGTGACGATAACAAATTCTCAATAGCAGTCATTTTTAATCTATGGTTCTTGCATTACCGGAGACGCTGCTCTTTGTCCCTGGAATATCCCTGAATTTTATATGTATTCATCTACTTTCCCTTTATCACCCCGGGAACGTCCCCGTTTATCCTTGTCCCTGTTTCCCCGCTGCTGCACCGGTTTTTTCTCTGCCGCGCCACGCTGCCCATGGGGGGTGGGAGGCACCCGCTGCATTGGTCTGATCTCATGTAATTCAGACATACCATTTCAGGCCGTGGGTTCAGAATCCAACCACCTCGGCCAGGTCCTCTTCGCTGAAGAGTTTCTCCACGTCAATCAGGATCAGGATCTTGTCATCCGTACTGTATACACCCTGTAGATATTTGGAACTTTCATTATCTTCCTTACCGATAGTAGGGGATGTTTCGATATCGGAACTCCGCATGCTGACAACTTCCGCCACACTGTCAACCAGCATTCCGATAATATGCCCCTTCACTTCAACAAAGATTATCCGGGTGGCATCATCCGGTTGTTTCTGTCCGAGCCCGAATCTCAAGCGGCTGTCGATAACAGTGACCACATTACCACGCAGGTTGATAATCCCGAGTACATAGTGCGGCGCACCAGGAACAGGCGTTATTTCTGTGAATTTCAGGACTTCCTGCACCTGCAAGACATTGACGCCATATTGTTCACTCCCCAACTGGAATGTGACCCATTGCAGAATTTCATTCAAATTCGTCTGATTATTTTCCAATCCATTTACGCTCATGTGCGAACCCCCGGAATGTCAGGTTTTGCCAAAATCACGTCACTTCTTGTGTCTGAGGAGTAATGAAGCATGCTTTATGCCAAAACCGTCGAAACGGACGGTTTCGCTGATCTCCCCGGCGGCCTGTTGTGTACCGTTATCGTTCCCGTTGTGAAACAGGGTGCGCAGATACGCAATGAGGCTTGAGTTGTTTTCATTATCAATAGAGGTGGAACCGGCCCGATTCTGTTTCATCCCGCCTCCTCCAGCCCTGTTGCAGCAAACTGATCCGCTTCAGTAAGCGTAGATAATAGCGCAGCATAGGCCACGGCGCCGCGGGAGCGGGGGGCCATCACGGATAGTGGCCGGCCGTGGCGGCTTGCTTCCCTGAAATTAGTGTCTATGGGGATATACGCCTCATGAATATTCCCCGCATAACCATTCTGTAAATATTCCAGGCAGTCCCGGGAAGCGCGGGTGCGTTGGTCGTACATGGTCGGCAGGATCAGGTAGTTGATGGATTCCTTGCCGGAAAGGATGATCATCTTCAGTGTGTTCAACATCCGCTCAAGTCCATTGATGGCAAGAAACTCTGTCTGTACAGGGAGGATCAGCAGATCGCATGCCGCCAGCGCATTGATCATCAACACACCCAGAGTGGGCGGGCAGTCGATAATGACATACGGGTAGTGTGTCTGATAATCCCTTAGTGCTGTCTGAATGACCAGTCCCATGCCCTGTTGTGCGCCAATCTGCCGATCAAGCGCCACCAGGGCCGTACAAGCCGGCAGCAGATCCAGCCTGGGGACGCCGGTTTTACGCAGCATTGCAGCAAGGGGCATATTCGAATCCGCTGTTTCGCGATGGAACAGCGAATAGACACTCTCCTCTATGGTATCCGGGTTGTAGCCGAAATAACTGGTCAGCGATCCATGCGGATCCAGATCCACAAGCAGTGTGCGTTGACCCCGGCCGGCCAGAAAACCAGCAAGTGTGACTGCGGTGGTTGTCTTGCCGACCCCGCCTTTTTGATTTGCCACGGTCCAGATTTTCATACGGTAGAAGATCGATACGGGTGAAGAGTTCCCTGCCGGCATCGATCAGTTCAGACACGCAAGTCTCTGACCAATCTCATCCAAAGGCAGGATACTGTCCGCAAGATTGGCCTTGGCGATGGCCATCGGCATCCCGTAGACAACACATGAGGCTTCATCCTGCGCCCAAATCGTTGCGCCTTTCTGTTTCAACAGGCTGGCACCCGCGCAGCCATCCGATCCCATGCCGGTCAGGACAATAGCAAGCACCTTCTGTCTGACGGAATTGGCGACGGAATTAAAAGTGATATCGACACAGGGCCGGTAGGTGACCTGTGACGGTGCTTCACCAATTTCAATACAGGCGCCACTACCATTTTTTCTGACGTAGGTTTGCTTGCCGCCCGGTGCGATATAAACCCTACCCGCCTCAAGCCTGTCCCCATGTTCGGCCTCCTTGATTTCCACAGCGCATAACCTGTCCAGCCTTTCGGCAAAAGCAAGGGTGAATGTGGAGGGCATGTGCTGCACCAGCAGCACCGGCATGGCGAAGGTTGATGGCAACCGTTTTAACAGCTGTTCAAGCGCAACCGGACCACCTGTGGAGGCGCCGATCACCGCAAGACCGAATTTCTTTTTTGATGGGCGATCGGCGGCGGATTTAATATGTGGGCGCCTGCCGGCCGCTGTTGTTTCCTCAGTGAGCGATACACGGCGGGGCATACCCAGCGCCCGCACTCGCTCACACAGCTGTTCGATGGTGACGTCCCTCTGAAACGATATGGTTTTAAAATCCTTGGTCAGGAAATCCGCAGCCCCGGCATCCAGCGCCTTGAAGGTAGCGTCAGCACCCTCTCTTGTCAGGGAGGAAAACATCAATATCGGTACGGGATGAGTCTCCATAATTTTTTTTACTGCGGCGATGCCATCCATATTCGGCATCTCGATATCCATGGTAATCACATCCGGCCGGAGTTCCCCGGCTTTTACAACAGCTTCCTGCCCGTCCCCAGCTTCTCCAATCACCTCAATGACCGGATCCGAATTAAGAGAGTCGCTGATCCTGTTCCTGAAAAAGTGGGAATCATCGACAACCAGGACTTTGATCATTGCCTTATATGGGAATAAGTCTGAATAAGAGAGGGCAGGTCGAGAATGAGCGCGATTTTGCCGTTGCCGGTGACCGTGGCCCCCGCCAGCCCCTGGGTCCCATGCAAAAGAGAACCTAATGGCTTGATCACCACTTCTTCCCGGCCAAGCAGTTTATCCACCAGCAGACCTATATGGGAAGTCCCCACACTGACGACCACCACATGACCTGAAATGCCGGCATTTTCATCCGATTCATTGGTGAGCCAGCGATTGATACAAAACAACGGCAGCGGTTTACCCCGCACAAGCAGTACCTGTTGACCGTCGACAGTATTGATACTGTGGGCATCCAGATCAAGGATCTCACTGACGTTTACCAGTGGTAATGCAAAGATCTGTTCCATCTTGCCCAGTGACACCATCAGGGTTGGCATAATGGCAAGCGTTAACGGCACCTTGATGAATATCGTCGTCCCCTTGCCGGGTGTTGAATCAATCAGAATCGTGCCGTTAAGCTGATTGATTTTGGACTTGACCACATCCATTCCGACACCACGGCCGGAAATATCGGAGATCTCCTCCTTGGTGGAAAGACCGGGTAGAAATATGAAATGGTAACACTCACGATCATCCAGTCTCGCCGCCGCATCAGCATCCATTAATCCGTTTTCAACCACCTTGCGCCGCAAGGCATTGGCATCCATCCCGGCGCCGTCGTCCGAGATCCTCAGAAGTATGTGATCGCCCTCCTGTTCCGCCGAGAGACTGATGGTCCCTTGTTTCGGTTTCCCGGCGGCCTCCCGCACTTCGGGTTTTTCTATACCGTGATCCACGGCATTTCTGACCAGGTGTATGAGGGGATCCGTCAGGGCCTCAACCAGGTTTTTGTCCAGGTCTGTGTCTTCACCCATGGTTTCCAGTACCACCTGCTTGTGCAGGCTTCTGGCCACATCACGCACCACCCTCGGGAACCTGCCAAAGACCTTTTTGATCGGTTGCATACGGGTCTTCATGACCGAGGACTGAAGATCCGCCGTGACCACATCCAGGTTATTCACCGCCGAGGACATCTCTTCATTGCCAATTTCCTCATCCAGATTGACCAGGCGGTTTCTCAACAGGACCAGTTCCCCCACCATATTCATAATGCGGTCCAGTATTGCGGTTGTTACCCGTACCGTGGCATCTGCCGGCGGTTTTTTTTCAGCCTTGTGTTCTGCCGTATCTCTAGCCTCTGTGGATAAACTTTTTACCGGTGCCTGCACGAAGGCCCCCTGCTTTTTAGCCTGGAGATCATCCAGCATTGCTTCAAATTCGTCTTCTGTTATCTCATCATCCGCAGGCGCCGGATCAGTTTGGGCCATGGCTTCGGGCACGGGTTTGTCATTGTCCATAGAGGCGGGAGTGGCTGCGGTTTCCTGTTGCGGAACGCCTGCCGGCTTTCCCTTTCCATGCAGATCATCCAGTAACGCTTCAAATTCCTCCTCGGTTATCTCATCATGCTCTGCCGGGGAGTGTTGTTGGCCGGCATCCCCGGCCGCCCCGCTGCGCTCCTGTGTGGCCGGCGCAGAGACGCCGGCTTCCACTGCAGCCGCATCGTCCTGATCCGGCATACCCCCCGCTTCCTGCGATGGCAGTTCGGTAACTGTTGCGGCGCCGGGTGTAGAGAATTGTTTGAGCCGATTGATGAGCCCTTCATCAACCGGCTCCGGGGATACTCCATCACCGATTTGTTCGAACATGGAATTGACGCAATCGAATGCCTGCAACACGGCATCCATCAGATTCGCGGAAACAGACTGTTCGCCACGGCGCAGCATATCGAAGACATTTTCCGCCTGATGGCAGATATCCACCAGCGGTTCGATTGCCAGAAAACCGGCGCCTCCCTTGATGGTATGAAAGTTCCGGAACACGGCATTCAATATTTCCATGTCATCGGGTTTTGACTCCAGGGTAACGAGCTGCTGGTCCAGCTGTTCCAGAAGTTCTCCCGCCTCAACCAGGAAATCCTGGACAATTTCGTCATTCACATCAATAGACACTGATCGTTCTCTCCACCATATCGGTTTAGCGCATCGTGTTTGCGGCTATCAGAAACCCAGGCTGGATAACAAATCGTCCACATCATCCTGCCCCGACATCACATTCGGTTTATCATTATGTATCTGGGGACCTTCGACTTCGATATTCTTTACGGATTTAACCACCGTAACTTCCTTACTGGCGTGGCGCATGACGCCGACCAGTTTGTCTTCGACCTCCTGCACCATGTCGATCACTTTTCTGATGATCTGTCCCGTCAAATCCTGGTAATCCTGGCCCAACATCACTTCATTCAGATCCTGTTTTATCCTGACCGCACTGCTACAGGCCGAATCCAGGAATGACTCCAGCCGTGTGCTGAGTTTTCTGAATTCTTCCACATCCATTTCCCGCCTTTTAAAGCGCTGCCACTCTTTTTGCATACTGTCGGATTCGTTTTCCAGTTCCGTCGAGATGGGTAACAGGTTTTCAACAATATCGAGCGTACGGTGTGCGGATTCTTCTGTTTTTTGAATGACGTAATTCAATCGCTCACGCGCATCGGGGATCTCATTCTGGGTAATTTGAGCCAGCCGCTGCTCATCTCTGCAAAAACCCAGAGTATCGTGCAGCTCCCTGGTCAGCTTGCCGACCTCCTGAAAAATGTAGGATTCATAGCTCTTGGTGAGTTCACCGATGGCACTCTCCGCGCTGACATCATCACCACTTTCCAGCGATACTACGAGCGACCTGGCAAGGGTCAGCCGGCTGTCTTTGTATTGGACCTCCAGATCTACAGTTGCCGCCTCCATAATCATTCCCCTCCACGGTTATGCTGCTGCTTCCAGGCGTTCAAATATTTTTTCTATCTTTTCTTTCAGGGTCTGTGCGGTAAACGGCTTGACAATGTAACCATTTACACCGGCCTGGGCCGCCTCAATGATCTGGTCACGTTTGGATTCGGCAGTGACCATCAGGACAGGCAGGGAAGAGAGATTGGGGTCCTCACGTATGGCCTTCAAAAGGTCGATACCCTGCATTCCAGGCATGTTCCAGTCTGTTACCAGGAAATCAAAATCGCCCTTCTGCAGCATTGGCAGGGCTGTCGTCCCATCGTCAGCCTCCGTAGAATGGGTAAACCCCAGATCACGAAGCAGATTTTTAATGATTCTTCTCATTGTAGAAAAATCATCTACTACGAGAATTTTCATATCTTTATTCACGGCCGGCCTCCATTTTTTCTATTAATTACGCAAAAGATGCTCCAGAACAAATTGATAAATATCGATGCATTCATTCATCTTCCAGCATTTGTGTCACCCTTGTTTTCAGGCGTATTAATGCCTGCGAATGGATTTGACATACACGGGATTCACTGACGCCCAACACCTCTCCGGTCTCTCTCAAATTCAACTCTTCATCGTAATATAAAGACATCACCAAACGCTCCCGTTCCGGCAAAGTTTCGATTGCCTTTGCCAGTATCTGTTTCATATCTTCACTTAAAAGGGATTCCAATGGCCCTGATAGTTTTCCCGTCAAGCCCTCTGTAATCCTGATATCCTTTGCAGGCAAATCGTCAAAACTGAGCACCTGGTGGGTCCTGGCGTCCTGTAACACCTGATGGTATTCAGTCAGACTCATATTTAAGCGCTCGGCCACCTCTGCATCTCTTGCATCCCTGCCGTATGTGCTTTCGATCTCGCCGATTGCCTGTGAGATTTCCCTTATCTTTCGATGCAGCGATCGGGGCGCCCAATCGCCCTTGCGTATCTCATCCAGCATTGCCCCCCGGATACGGATACCCGCATACGTTGCAAAACTGGCTCCCTGGGAGGCATCGTAATTACGGGCGGCCTCCAGCAAACCAATCATCCCGGCTTGTATCATATCGTCCGCCTGGACACATGACGGCAGGCGGCTCAACAAATGGTAGGCAATCCGCTTTACCAGTGTTGCGTGTTGCGTTACCAGCTCATCATAGCCGGGCTGCTCAGTCCGGGCTGTCGCTGTATACATAGCCAGATTGCTCAAAGAGGCGCCCCCAGCTGCTTCACCGGCAGTCCGCGCAGCATGTGATCCATGAAAAATTGCAGTTTACCGTTGGCGACAGACCTCCTTGGCCAGTTATCGGCCACCAACGCCAGATCCTTGAGCGCGATGGCCGCCGGCGATCCCGGGTAAGCGAGCAACAGCGGCCGTTGTTGTTGCACCGCCTTGATGACGTAGTGATCTCTGGGGATAACACCCATAAAATCCAGCACCACATCCAGAAATTGCTGCGTTACCCGGACCAGCCGCAGGAACAGCTGTCTGCCTTCCTGCCGGGTTTCAGTCATATTCACCAGTATGCGAAAGCGGATCACGCCATGGTGCTGATGCAGTACCTTTATCAACGCATAGGCATCGGTCAGTGAAGCAGGTTCGTTACAGATGACGATGATCACCTCCTGGGAAGCGGAGCAAAAGGTGAGGACACTGTCGGACAGACCTGCAGACGTATCGATAATTAATGTATCGGTTATATCGGCCAACTCATCAAAGGCATGCACGAGGGCGCCATGCTGTGTAGCGCCAAGCCGGGCCATCATTTTTATGCCGGAGGCCGCGGGGATGATATTGATGCCGTTGGGTCCTTTTAGGAGGATATCCCTCAGACCGCACTCGCCACGGACCACATGAGAGAGATTGCGCAGTGGATGCAAACCCAGTAACACGGCGATATTGGCCAGACCAAGATCCGCATCGAGCAGGGTTACCTCACGGCCGGGATCGGCCATCGCTATCGCCAGATTCAGCGAGATACTACTCTTGCCGACCCCCCCTTTGCCGCCCGTCACGGCCACTACTTGCACAGGCACGTGTGTCACTTGCCTAATCTCCATGTTGTTCACCGATGGAATGGTACACAGCATAACGGCCCAGGCTCTGCTCTATCTGTTCCTTGCCGTACTCCAGGCTGTTACGCTTCATTATCGAGATGGAACGGGCAATGAGATCGGTGGTTTCGGCCTGCTGAAGGTCTTCCGGAACGCGCTGTCCGGCACTTTGCAACACTATTTTCAAACCCTCGTCCATGACCACTGACAGAACGCCTCCCAATGAACTGGCCTCATCCAGCTTGGTTAACGCGCACAGTTCGGGATTCAGGGAACGATAGGTAGCGATCACCTGCTGTAAGGTAACGGCCTGGGAAGTGGCCGATAAAACAAGACACATCCGCATCGGTATGCCGGCCCCCTCCAGGATGCTGATTTGTCCCTGGCGTCTCCTGTCATGCGGGCTCAAACCGGCCGTATCGATTAAAATGAGTTTACGGCCATGGAACTGTTCCAGCAGATCCGATAGATCATCCCTGTTGTGAATCGTTCTTAACGGTACTCCCAGAATCTTCGCATAACTGCTCAACTGTTGGCGTCCGCCTACGCGGTAAGAATCCAGTGTCGCCAGGATAATGTTTGCGGCGCTGTTTTCCAGGACATAGCGTGCCGCGATCTTGGCCACCGTGGTGGTTTTGCCGGTACCTGAAGCGCCGGCAAAGGCGATTACGGCGCCCTGTGTCAGAATGTTGTCAGTCTGTATCGGAATACGGTAACTCAATAATGCCAGGGTGGTCCGCCAGGCCTGTTCAAGTCCGTAATGTTCGGGCACCTGTTCGACGATCGCCCTGGCAATCGAAGGGCTTATCCCCAGATCGGCCAGCTTCCGTAAAAGGCCGGCCCAGAGCGGGTGGCGGCGGCCGACATCACCCCATGCCAGGCCCGACATCTGCTGCTCAAGCAGTTGACGTAATGAATTGATTTCCTGCTGCACCAGATCCAGAGACGGTTCCCTGGACCAGATCATGCCCTTCCCGGCCATTGTTTCCGGCGGCTGATCCCCGTCGTTCACCGATCTGTTCCG
This sequence comes from Gammaproteobacteria bacterium, assembly GCA_046757565.1. GTDB lineage: Bacteria > Pseudomonadota > Gammaproteobacteria > Eutrophobiales > Eutrophobiaceae > JBHHYN01. The sequence goes on from JBHHYN010000009.1 coordinate 9,883, forward strand.
GCCCTGATCCGTACGCGGTTGTTGCCCGGCAGTGAAAGCGTTATTGTTATTTTTGGCCCGGTCGCCTGCTACGAACAGGGATTCATCGTAATCTTCTGCCGCAATCAACTCCACTCCGCCGAGCACCTTGCGGTTACCCAGTATCACCACGTCCGGACCCTGTTCCTGCCGCGCCAGATTAAGGGCCTGGCGCATATCGGCTGCAAAGTATTTTCTAATCTTCATCCTCTTTTTTCGTATGTTTGTAACAATTCATGAAGACCTGAATTGAAATGGATCAGAGTTCTCCTGGTTTCACCCTTTATGCCGTGTCCGTTTGCTCACCACCCACTGCAGCGACAATTTTGATCTGCCTGTTTTCGGGCACCTCACTGAACGCGAGCACATGCAATCTGGAGATGCTGTGTCTCGCCATCCTTGTCAGCATCTCCCTTAAATTATCGGGCACCAGTAATATTGCCGGCTGACCATTCACCTCCTGTTTTTCCACACACTCCTGCAGTGACTGCAACAGCGTTTGGGCAAGCCCGGGTTCCATGGCGCCACCACTCTCGGACAGGGTCTGCAGGCTTTGCTGCAATAACTGTTCCAGGGGCATGTCCAGTGTGATCACCGGGATTTCACCATCCGACCCGGCAATGCGCTCAACGATTAACCGGCCCAGGGCAATTCTTACCGCTGCACTGAGTGCATCCGGATCCTGGGTCCGGGATGAATGCTCCACCAGGGTTTCAATGATCGTCCTGATATCCCGGATGGGGATGTTTTCACGCAGCAGGTTCTGCATGACCTTCACCACGGTGCCCAGCGGGATGATCTTTGGAATGACATCCTCCAGTACTTTGGGATCGGTGTTCGAGAAGCGGTCGAGAATGGCCTGGACCTCGCGGTATCCCAGCAGTTCATGGGCATGGTCTTGCAGGATCTGGCTTATATGCGTGGCAATAACCGTGCTGGCATCGACTACCGTATAGCCGTATGTCTGGGCCTGATCATGCAGGGCGGGTTCTATCCAGACTGCTTCCAGGCCGAACACCGGGTCTTTGGATACGGCGCCGGGTAATTCACCATAGACCTGGCCGGGATTGATGGCCAGCTCCCCATCCTGGTGCACATCGGCCCTGGCGACCGTTGTGTCTTTAATGGAAATACGATAGCTGCTGGGTTCTATGTCAAGGTTGTCCCGGATATGTATGGTCGGCAACAGGAAACCCAACTCCTGTGTCAACTTTTTCCTGACCCCCTTTATCCTCGATAACAACTGTCCGCCCTGTTGCCGATCGACCATGGGTATTAAGCGGTAACCCACCTCCAGCCCGATTTGATCGACAACCGCTACATCATCCCAGCTTAAATCACGCTCTTCCGGGGGTGGTTGTGGCGGGGCTTCCTGCTGCGGCTCGGCCACGGCCTGGAGTTGCGATTGCCGCCGCCAGTAGGCCGTAGCCCCTGCCGTTACGGCCAGCAGCAGGAAGGCGATGTTCGGCATGCCGGGTATCACTCCCATCAATCCAATGACACCGGCCGTAACCGCCAACGTCCTCGGGTCCTGAAACAGTTGCGCCAGGATCTGCTGCCCCATATCCTGCTCAGAGGAGACCCGGGTGACAATGATGGCCGCCGCCGTCGACAGCAACAGTGACGGCACCTGGGCCACCAGTCCATCGCCTATCGTCAACAGGGTATAAATCCGGGCGGCATCGGTTACCGCCAAGCCGTGCTGAAATGTGCCGATAGCCAGACCGCCTATGATATTGATCAGCAGGATCAGGATACCGGCAATGGCATCACCCCTCACGAACTTGCTGGCACCGTCCATCGCCCCGTAGAAATCCGCCTCCTGGGCGATCTCCGTACGCCTGTTGAGGGCCTGTTCCTGATTAATCACGCCTGAATTGAGATCAGCATCGATCGCCATCTGTTTACCGGGCAGGGCATCCAGGGTGAACCGGGCGCTGACTTCGGAAATTCTGCCGGCGCCCTTGGTCACCACAACAAAGTTGATGATGACAAGGATGGTGAACACCACAAAGCCGACGGTGTAATTCCCACCGACAACAAAATCGCCGAATGCCTGTATCACCTGCCCGGCCGCATTGGGGCCGTTGTGCCCCCGCAGCAGGACCACGCGCGTGGAGGCGACATTCAGGCTCAGTCTGAGCAGGGTGGCCACCAGCAATACCGTTGGAAACGCCGCAAATTCCAGCGGCCGTCTGCTATAGATAACGGCCAGCAGGATCACCAGGGCCAGGGAGATATTGAAGGTAAACAGCATATCCAGCGCGAACGAGGAGAGAGGGATCACCATCATGGAAAGGATCACCATGACCAGCAGTGGGGCGCCCAGTCCCATGCGGTTGATATCCCCCAGATTCGTTAATGCTATCCCCGGCACCGCCCTATCCCGCCCCGTAACCCGATCAGTCCTGGCGCCCGGAACGTGCGTCAACAGCATGGGCTCCAGAGCCCCGGCTCCCGGCCCCCGGCTCCGGAACGAGGTATTCGTCCGGGATCGGGATCTGCCCAGGTGGTGCCGGAGTCATCACCTCCGGATCTTTGCGGCTGGCCTTTAACTGGTAAACATAGGCAAGCACCTGGGCGACGGCCAGGTACAGCCCGGTTGGAATCTCCCTGCCGATACCGGTGTTGAAGTAGAGCGCCCTGGCCAGCAGGGGCGCCGAGAAGATAGTGACGTCATGCTGCCCGGCCACCAGCCTGATACGCTGCGCCATGAAATCCACACCCCTGGCCACGACACGCGGCGCGCCCATCTTTTCCTGTTCATAACTCAGGGCGACTGCATAGTGGGTTGGATTGGTGATGATCACATCGGCCTTGGGCACCTCTTCCAGCATGCGTTGATTGGCCAGTTTTTGCTGCATCTCCCGGATATGCGATTTCACCTCCGGCTTGCCTTCCGTCTCTTTCATTTCATCCTTCACTTCCTGTTTCGTCATCTTCAACTGGCGGGAATGCTCCCAAAGCTGAAATGGCACATCCACGGCGGCAATGAGGATGGTGGCGGAACTGAAGTACACAAACGCCCGGGCGATCACGTTACCGGCCTCGGCCATTCCGGGCCGGAGTCCGTTATGACCCAGCAGCAACAAGTCATCGACCTTCAGCCATAAAAATGCCACGGCCAGACCGCTGATCACCGTAAACTTCGCCAGCGCCTTGGCGAGTTCCATTAATCCACGCGCGCCAAATACCCGTTTTATCCCCTTTACCGGGTCCAGCTTTTCCCACTGGAATGCCATTGCCCCGGCGGAAAATACCCAGCCTCCTACTGCCATGGGCGCCAGCAGAGCCACCAGTAACAAGGTGATGAACAATGGCGACACGCCCTGCAGAGCGGCTACGGCAGCGTCTGCGAACGAATGGTTAATAAATTGCCTGCTGAAAATATGCTCACGGCTGATTACGAAGCCGTCGTGCATGATACCGAGCAGGTTATCGATAATGTTTTCGCCCAGGAAAAACAGGCTTGATGAACCCAGTAACAGGACCGACATCGTGCTCAATTCACGGGAACGGGAGATCTGCCCCTTGCCGCGCGCTTCATCGAGACGCTTTGGCGTTGCTTGTTCGGTTTTTTCCTGGGTGTTACCCTGATCGTCGGCCATCTTATTAACCTGTTATACGGTCCAACATGGAAAATGATTGTTCAAAAATATTAATCATCAACGGCGCAAAGCCGTTCAGGGTAAACATGATGATAAACATACCGAGCATGATCATGACGGGAAACCCCACGGCAAAGATATTCAGCTGTGGTGAGGCACGCGTCATTACGCCGAAAGAGAGATTCACGATTAATAACGACGCGACCGCCGGTAATGCAATCAACACCGCCGTAGAGAGTACCGTACCGGTCCAGTTGAGAAATAGCCAAACAGCATCCCTGGTGATGCCATGCATGCCGACAGGTAATTTCTGAAAGCTGTTTGCCAGTGCTTTTATCATGATGAGGTGACCATCTATGCTGAGAAACAGCAGCGTCGCCAGTAGCAGATAAAACTGGCCGATGATGGGGACCCGGTTGCCATTGGTCGGATCCACCATGGAAGCCAGCAATAAACCCATGAGCTGACCAATCAGTTGACCGGACATTTCCAGGACGATGAATACCACCCGTATAGTGAATCCCATGGCGATACCGATGATGACCTGTTGGACCGATACCAATATGCCCTCTAACGACAAGGGATCGATGGTACTGGGAAGCGAGATCACCGGCGCAATGACCAGGGTGATGGCAATCGCAATCAGCAACCTGATCCTTACCGGTATGGAGCGCGTACCGATAACCGGCGCAGTCATGACCAGCCCCCCGATCCTGAAAAAGGGCCAGAGCCAGGACTCGAGCATGTTGATGAATTGGTGATCCAGCAGGATGGTATTCATATTCTGTTTTCAGTTGGCCATAATTCCCGGTTTGCAGCTGTTCACCCCTATCCAATCAAATCCGGGATCTGCTCGAACAGTCTCAACGTGTACTCCGTTATCAGCCGCAGCATCCATGGGCCCGCCAAGACCAGCACCAGCAACGTCACCAGAAGCTTCGGGATAAAACTCAATGTCATTTCATTTATCTGCGTGGCCGCCTGGAACATGCTCACCAGCACGCCGATTAACAGGGCCGGAACCAGTAGCAGCAGTAAAAGTAACGACAGGATCAGCAGTGCGTTTTGGCCGATGCTGATGATTGCCTCCGGTGTCATGGCGCTTCCCTAGAAATAGAAACTGGATGCCAGGGTGCCTATGATCAGAGCCCAGCCATCGATCATGACGAACAACATGAGTTTGAATGGAAATGAGATAATGAGAGGAGACAACATCATCATGCCCATCGACATCAACACACTGGCAACCACCAGGTCAATGATCAAAAACGGTATGAATATAAGGAACCCAATCTGAAACGCTGTCTTTAACTCACTGGTCACAAAGGACGGCACCAGTAATGAAAAGGGTATTTTGTTCGCGGAGGTCACAGCGGCAGTCCCGGAAAGATCGGCGAAGAGATTGATATCGTTTTCCCGGGTCTGTGCCAGCATAAACCCCCGTATGGGTACCGATGCGCGTTGCAACGCCTGGGTAAGCGGGATTTTCTCCGCCATATAGGGTTTGACCGACCGGGTATAAACCTGATCAAATACCGGCGCCATCACAAAAACCGTCAGGAACAGGGCAAGACCGATGAGTACCTGTGTGCTGGGTGTCTGCGCGGTACCCAGCGCCTGCCGGAGAATTGCCAGTACAATGATAATCCGGGTAAACGAGGTCATCATCAACAGAGCGGCAGGTAACAACGTTAACGTTGTCATCAATAACAGGATCTGGATACTCAATGTATAGGTTTGACCGCCGTTGTCGTTATCAGCCACGGTGACAATATCCAGACCGGTCTGGGCAATTAACGCCGGCGAGAGCAACAGAAGGGAGATGAATATTATCGGCCTGGTGCGCATGATGATCAGCTGTCCTTCGATTTTACTGCCGTTAATAATCCATGCAGCCGGGATTTAAAGTCGGGGGCCGATTGTCCTGCTTCATCGCCGGGTTCATGGGTTAATACATGCAGGGCATTAATCTGACCCGGTGAGATCCCCAGGACCATATAGGTATCCGCCACTTTCACCAGCAGGAGCCGTTCCCGGGTACCGAGATGCAGGGCATCGATGATCTTGATATTGCCCCGGCTCATCGCACTCATGCCCGATAACCGTTTTACCAGGTAGGCGATACAGAAAAAGATGGCAAGGACGACAACAAGACCGAAGATCAGGTTCAGCACCTGGGTGGAAGAAATTGCGTCACTCTGAGGGTGAAGATTATCCGCCGCAAAGACGCCCTGGATACAGAAGAGGGCGTGTAGTACCGCAACCAGAAGCCGGCCAGGCAAACGTGGGCCGGAAATAACCCTGTCATCTGTCCCGCCGCTGCTAACCCACATATTGCACCAAGGCGCTGATAATAGAGCGGAAAGGTTTATCAGATGATGATTGCATCGATTCAATTGATTTCACAGATTGTTCCTGTTACCGCTAATCGCGCCCTCGCTTGTTCTGGTCTTTGCAAAACGCACATACTCCCGCAACCATATGAATAACTATGATTTCAGTCGTGAGCACGTTTTGCAAAGACCAGTCCGGCGCGATCATCACGATTCCTTGATGCAATATGCGGGCTAATGGAGTTGTTTGACACGGTCATGGGCACTAATGACATCGGTCAGGCGGATGCCGTACTTCTCATTAATAACGACTACTTCACCATGCGCGACAAGCGTATTATTGACCATTACATCAAGGGGTTCCCCCGCCAGCCTGTCCAGTTCAACGACAGAACCCTGGTTCAGTTGTAACAGATTCCGGATACTGATCCTTGACTGTCCTATCTCAACGGAAAGGGAAACGGGGATATCCAGGATCGCATCCAGATTACCGCCCTCATCTACGCCGGTTTCTTCCGCATGCAGATCCTCTAACTGTGCCTGCTCCGGTTGATCCGTTACCGGTTGTTGTGGATCGGTATCAGCCGCAGCAGATTGTTCCGCCAATGCCTGTTCCCAATCATCCGCCTGTTCCTGTTCAGTGGTGTTGCCTTCTTCTGACATTTATCTACTCCTGCTGTTATGCCTTGGGGGCAATGGGTTGCTGATGGTTGATTTCGGTAATCTTTAGCGCATGATTGCCCCGCGATACACCGTACTTCGCCCGAAACATGGGAATGCCCTCGATTATTCCGGGCACCGTTTCGGACATATCAATCGGAATAACGTCACCCGCTTTCAGTGCTCCCAGTTCACGTAGGGAGAGAGAGACTTGCGCCAGGGGGCTTTTTACGGTTAATGACACCTGTTTGATACTTTCATACAGGATCATTTGCCAGCGTTCATCCCGTTCCACGATGTCACTCTGTAGTCCGGCATGTAATTGCTCACGGATAGGTTCAATCATCGAATAGGGTAATGTTATATGTATATCGCCGCCGGCGTTGTCCAGCTCGACATGAAACGTAGAGATCACCACCACTTCACTCGGGCTGACAATATTTGCAAAATGCGGGTTGACTTCTGAATTAACATGTTCAAATTCCAGATCCATGATGGGCTTCCAGGCCTTTTTCAGATCCTCGAACATTTTCTCCAGTATATTCATAACAACCTGCATTTCGGTCTGGGTAAAATCCCTGCCTTCTATCTTGGTATGATACTTCCCACTGCCACCAAAAAAATTATCAACAATCGAATAGACCAGTGTCGGGTTCATTACAAACAAGGCGTTACCCCTCAATGGTTTGATTTTCACTATATTCAGGTTGGAAGGCATAAACAGGCTATGGATATATTCTCCAAACTTGTGCATCTGGATACCGCTCACGGTAATGGCCGGAGAACGGCGCAGAAAACTGAACAGGCTTAAACGGAAATTTCTGGCGAAGCGTTCATTGATCATTTCCAGTGTAGGCAGGCGTCCACGTACAATTCTGTCCTGGCTGGTGAAGTCATACGGACGTGCTTCATCAGGAGCAAGTTGATCCTCAACTTCTGTTTCAACATCACCGGTATCGACACCGGTCAGCAGGGCATCGATCTCGTTTTGTGAAAGAATATCGGAAGGCATGATTACTATTGCATGACAAAACTGGTGAAGAAAATATCTTCAATTTCATCCTTACCCGTTTCATCCCTGAGTATTTTTTTCACTTCAGTCAATACTTCCTTGCGCAATGCCTCTTTCCCCTCGGTGGTAATCAAATCGTCATAGGTCTTGCCACTCAGCAGCAAAACGATATTGTTCCTGATATGCGGCAGATGCAGGGTTATCTCCTCCTTAACGGAGGCATCCCTGGTCAATCCGGATATATTGACTTGCAAAAACCTCGCCTGCCCCTTGCCAATGAAATTGACAACAAATGGAGGATTAAGTGAAAAATAATAGGCTGTTGGCCTGGCATCGGCTTCATCACTTTCATCGTCTGCTTCTTCTTTGGCTGAATCACTGCCTTTGTTGGCGGCACTGGAATCCGATGACCCGGTACTCATGTAGTAATAACCACCGGAAGCGGCAGCAATAAGGACAACAATACCGATTATGAGAAAGAGCCTCTTCTTGCCCGGACCTCTCTTCCCGGCCGGGTCATCATCCAGATCGCCGATATTTTCAATATCAAGCTCACTGAGATCCGCAAGATCGCCGACATCATCAATCTCTGTTGCCATTCAGTCTCTCCTGGAAAGTGGTTATGGATTCCTTATAGCAAGGGCTATGCCACTGCAATTTGCCTGTTTTGCAGGGGATTCAGGCAGTTTGCGGGGAGCCGGCGTCAAGGATTTGACAGCTGGTTCAAGCAGTCTGGATGCTTACGCTATAATAAATGCCGAGGCGTGTGAGGTGTTATCAGCAAATCAGAATGAGGCAAGCCGGCCGGTCTCTTCTGCGGCCTGTACAACGGGAACTTTTTTCAATGTGTTCCTGATTGCGCCAGGATTTGATTATCTGCCGGACTTTCCATCGCTAATTAACAGGACGGTTATCTGTATGTTCCGAACTGCAATTCAGCCAGCCGGGCATAAACACCACCCTTCCCCAGTAATTCGTCGTGCCTGCCCATGTCGATAATCCGGCCTGCATCCATGACGACGATGCGATCAGCCTTTTTTACCGTGGCCAGGCGATGTGCAATCACGATTGTGGTACGTTCCCGCATGAGATGTTCCAGCGCTTCCCGCACCAGCTTTTCGCTCTCTGCGTCGAGCGCACTGGTAGCCTCGTCAAGTAACAGCAACGGTGGATTTTTAAGTATGGCACGGGCGATGGCTATACGCTGCTGCTGCCCACCGGACAAACGCGCTCCCTTCTCCCCAAGGAAACTGGCGTATCCTTCAGGCAGGCGCTCGATAAATTCGTCTGCTATGGCAGAGCGCGCCGCGGCCTTGACCTCATCATCCGTAGCATACGGCCATCCATAGCGAATATTTTCCATGACGTTTTCCGCAAACAGGATAGTCTGCTGTGGCACGATGCCGATACGTTTCCTGACCTCTTCTGGATCAGCCCTGATAATATCTACGCCATCCAGCGATACTCTCCCCGCCTGCGGATCATAAAAACGCAGCAACAGTTGAAAGACCGTACTCTTGCCTGCCCCCGACGGTCCTACCAGCGCCACGGTTTCCCCTGCCTCCACCTGCAGGCTAAAGTGGTCAAGGGCCGGATGATGGGGCCGTGAAGGATAACTGAAACAGATATTTTCCAGGGCGATACGGCCCTTTCCCGGATCGGGTAAAGAGATGGGATTGTCCGGTGCCTTAATGTCCGGTTCAGCACTCAAAAGTTCAATCAGGCGTTCCATGGCGCCGGCGGCGCGCTGGATATCCCCCCAGACTTCACCCAATGCAGTCGTGCTCCCTGCAACAATCGTGGCATAAAGCAGAAACTGCCCTAATGTTCCGGCACTCAGCGTTCCCTCAATGACCGAGTGTGCACCGGACCAGAGCACACAGACAACAGCACCGAACGAGGCCAGAACGATCACACCGGAGAGAACGGCACTGGCACGCAAGCGTTTGCGGGCGGTCATAAAGGCAGTCTCTACCGATGCCGTAAAGCGTTCCCCCTGAAAGGCCTCCAGGGTAAAGGCCTGTATGATTTTAATGGCATTCAGCGATTCACCGGCAATACTGCTTGAATCCGCGATGCGGTCCTGGCTGGCGCGTGACAGGCGGCGGATCTTCCTGCCGTAAAGCAGGATAGGGAAAACGACTACGGGGATGAGGATTAATATCAACAAAATCAGCCGTGGACTGGTAAAGAACAACATGATCAAACCGCCACAGAGCATAAAGGTACTGCGCAAGGCAATGGAGACGCCGGCGCCTACTACCGACTGGACCAGGGTGGTATCGGTGGTCAACCTGGACAATACTTCACCTGTACGCGTGACCTCATAAAATGTCGGGCTCATCTTTATAACATGCAGATATACCCTTGCCCGAATGTCGGCAACAACCCGTTCACCGATCCACATAACATAGTAATAACGTAATGCGGAAAACAGCGAAAAAACAAGGGCAAGTATAAACAGGGCGAGGAAATAGCGATCGATTGACTGAATATGCCTGCTGGAAAAGCCGTAATCAATCACATAACGGATAGCGATGGGCATTGCCAGGGCCGCCGCAGCGGCAATTGTCAAACAGCAAAAGGCAATGGCAAGGCGTCCGGTGTAGGGTTTTAAAAACGGCAGCGCCTGACGGATAGGTTTAATGCCGTGTCCTTCAGGGCGCTCTTCAAGCTTTGTAATGTTTCCCGGCACAGTGAAAATGACTGTTTATGTCCATACAGCTAAAGCCTACCATTTTTTTGGCGGCTTGCGGCTGAAATCAGAGTTCAGACATCCGGTAAAATTTAGGGCAACGGGATTCACACTGTTATTCCAGGGAGATGCTTGTTAATAAAGTCCAACCCACGCAATCAATAATCTGTCTGTTTGCATTTACGTGTATAATAAATCGCTTCGTTACTTTCATTCCTTAATTAACTACTGAATGACGATCATGATGATAGACTTTTTAACAAATTACGGGATGTTTCTTGCCAAGCTGGGAACGATCGTATTACTTTTATTGGCGGTGATCGCCGTTGTTTTTATCCTTTACATGCGCGCCAAATCAGGTGGTGACGAGCACCTTGAGGTAAAGAACCTCAATCAGAAATATGAACATATGCAGTTGATGCTGAAATCGGCAATCCTGCCGAAAAAAGCCTTTAAAAAAACCATTAAGGATGTCAAGGCAAGGCATAAACAGGAGGCAAAAAGAGGAACAGAATCCGATCGGCACCACAGGATCTTTGTTCTCAATTTTGATGGAGACATCCGTGCAACGGAAGTCGCCTCCTTGCGGGAGGAGATCACTGCACTCCTGACCATTGCCGATGATAAGGAGGATGAAATCTTCGTCTCGCTCGAAAGCTCCGGTGGGACCGTGCATGGTTATGGTCTGGCCGCTTCCCAGTTAAAAAGGATCAGGGACAGATCGATTAAATTAACAGTCTCCGTCGACAAGGTCGCGGCCAGCGGCGGCTATATGATAGCGTGTGTGGCCGATCGCATCATCGCCGCGCCATTCGCCGTCATCGGGTCCATCGGGGTACTGGCGCAGATCCCGAATTTCAATCGCTTCCTGAAAAAGCACGATATCGATTTTGAACAGATAGCAGCCGGTAAATATAAACGCACGCTTTCCCTGTTTGGCGAAAATACCGAAGCGGATCGGGTAAAACTCAAGGAGGAACTGGAAGAGACCCATACCTTGTTCAAGGAGTTTGTAAAAAATAACCGCGATAAGGTAGATATCGAAAAGATCGCGACCGGTGAACACTGGTATGGGAAACAGGCCCTGGATCTGGGTCTGGTCGATGAATTACGCACCAGTGACGATTATCTATCCGAGGCTGCTGCCACAGCGGACATCTATGAAGTTAGTTATATCCGAAAAAAATCCCTGTTTGAAAAGATATTCAATCCCGTCGTGAAGCTGTTCGAAAATAATTCATAAATCATAATGGGTTAAGCTGACATTTATATTTTCTGTTTAAACCCGGCCTTTAACAGGCCTTCCTGCAGTTTCAGACTGAGATATCGTCTTTTTTTATTATCGGTGTTTGGTTTACTAACAGTAAAATCCGGTATAACTGTCAGCAATTCCTGTTTTGCAGACTCGGCTTCTTCCTCTCTGCCAAGTAAGGAAAGAATGGATGTCTTCAATACATGGTTAGGCGGAAAGTTTGAGTTACGCTCAATGCCACGTTTAATGTAAGCCAGTGCTTCTTCATATTGTCCCATTACGAAATAGGCTCTTGCATAAGCCAATAGATGTATAACATCATAATGTGGATTAATCCTGGTTGCTTTTTCTATCAATTCCAGCGCGGTTTCTCCTTCGCCCAATGATGCCTGGACGTGAGACAGCCACATATACCCGTCAGCATAATTTGGATCCAGCTCAACAGACTTCCTTACCTCAATGATCGCTTTCTCTTCCTCTCCGTCCCAGACCAGTGCCCATCCCAGACTGGCATAAGCCCGCGGCAATAATTTATCGAGTTCAATCGCCTTCCTTGCCAGTTCAATGGCCGGTTTAACTGTCTCATCTCTCTTATTATTAAATCCGAAAATAAACTGCACCAGGTAGCCGCGGGACTTTAACGTATAGGCTTCGGCATAGTCAGGATCAACTTCAATTGCACTGGACAATAACCCGATTCCTTTTTCAATAGCTTCAGGAGTATGCAAATTGAGTTGTTCCAGGCCACGCAGAAAAAAATCATGGGCCTCTATACTACTCGTCCCTTTATAACCAAGACGTTTGTCCTCCTGACCGGTTAATTTTACTTGTAGTGCATTGACGATCTTTCTCGATACTTCATCCTGAATCTCAAAAATATCATCCAGCTTTCGATCAAAGCGATCTGCCCATAAGTAATTGTCGGTCAGCGCATCAATTAACTGCGCCGATATCCGCAAATGGTCGCCTGCCTTGCGTACGCTGCCTTCAACAATATATCGGGCACCCAGATCGTCGATAATTTCTCTCGCCTTGAATTTTTTACCCTTGTAGGTAAACGTTGAATGCCTGGAAATGACAAACAACCCGGAAACTTTGGACAGGTCAGTGATAATATCTTCCGTGATGCCGTCACTGAAATATTCCTGATCCGGATCTGCGCTCAGATTGTCAAAGGGGAGTACCGCGATGGTTGGTTTAACATCTGCTGCATGATCCGGGGTGACAATATAATCATTGGACCTGATAGATTTATTATCACCTGATTTATCCTGTATCTGTACGACATAACCACCCTTGGGCAAATCAATGACAACCGGATCATCTCTCCCCGGATCACTGTAGAACTCTAGTAGCTTGGAACGCAGTCTCCCTGCCTCTACTCTGACGATGGAATCAACGGCCGGATCAAATGACTCGTCCCGATCAAAAACTTCAATACCTACAAGGTAACCATTAAGCCGGTTCCCGCGCCCGGCCAGGGTCTCTTCAACGATATATTTCAGAAATCGGCTTTGCCGGTCCGACTGAGCAAACATTGCACTGCTCAAGATACGGGAAAGTTGTTCACGCACCGCTTTACTCATTACGTAAGCCCAATAATCCAGGAGAAACGTCCGCCCCCATAAAACCCATAAGTAAATCATGGCATCTTATGAAAGGGACTGCGATAACAATTACATTAGTCATCTCATGTTACATCCTGCCCTTCCCATGATAATTGCCATGAGAATCAAAATGTTAAGGGAATTTCACTGTTACTTACCGTTAGAAACTACTGTAACTGCCGGCTTTCTACCAGACTTGTCACCGTCAACATCAACTTACTTAACTAACAGGAGAAATGAGATGAAAACAACCATAGTAGCCATACTTTTTGTATTAGCAACCGGCCAGGCCAACGCAGAGGGGTTTTACCAGCGGGTAATCGGGGATCACTCGCCCCAGGCAATATCCGGTAAGGCAACAGAGTTTACCTATACACCCCTGTACAAACAGGTCGCCGGTAACCCGCAGGAATATGCAGGTCAGGGCCAAACAGCCTCTACAAGAGATGACTTCACACCTCTGTATGCAAAGGTAATGGGTCGAGCCGGATAAGTGCCGGACCTGACAAAGGAACTAATAGAAGTAAACTGTAAAACAGAATGATCGGGTGCAAATTACGGCACTCGATCATTTTTCTTTTTATTTTACGGCATAATTTGAAGTCAAAAAGTATCAGGGATTGATATAGAATATTCGAGTCTGACCCTGAGATATCCCGTGGTGATATATCAAATATACCGATAATCGATATCCCGTAATCGTGAAGCTTCAATCAGATCATGTTCCATCTTTTTCAATCCGATTTTTCTCTCCGTATCGGGCAGAAAATATTCAACCATTTCCACAATAGAAACGCCATCATCATCAGCATCGATTAAGCGGAGATAATACGAATAATTTTTAATCTGGCCGCGTTTTTCCATGTGCCGCTGTTGCAGTTTCTGTACCCGCTCCCTGGCCAGTTCCAACTGTTGATCAATTGGGTTTCTCAGATTAATCACAATACAGCATTCGTGTTGCCGTATCCTGGGGTTAAGATAATCCAGATCTTTACGGGTCCCTTCAATTAATTTCCCGTCTTTATCCTCACCCACCCAATCGGTATGCCATTGTATGAGTCTAATCCTTGCATCATTCCTCGGGGACCGGAATAACGCTTCCATAGGCTCTCGATAATCCAGCATGATGCCATCGAGACCGTATTTACGGGCAAGCTCCTCACACTGGCGTTGACTGGTTGAATCGTTCTGGAGTGCTCTATAAGACTCATAGTCTCTCTGATATTCGTGATTACGGCGCAGGAATTCCCAGTGCCAGCGCGACAACAATGTCTCTTCCACCTGCGGGTAGGCCGATTCATTTCTCCAGTTCGCCAAAGATGTCATACAGGTATACGGATTTTGAGTCTTTCGGGAGCCTCTGATACATTCTGGATGAATCAGGGATTACCTGCATTGAAGTATTAGACCTTTACATGGATAAATCCATGGAATTCAAAATGGGTGTTTCCCCCGGAAAAAATCCCTAGTCTGAAATACAGTATATTGGGGGTATCAAGCCGTTCACATACAACATATATCCTCAAAGGCGCATCATGAGAAAACTTAAAAATAATATTAAATTAGTCTAATATTTGCTTGATTTATATGGTAATTTTTTGTATTTTTATGCAAAACCCAAGACGGAGGACTCAATGAACGGCGGAATCGAGATGCTCTACCAGGAACGTCGCGATGAACATGGCAGAAGATTAACGCAAGATCGCAGACAAAATGGTCAAAGTATGATTAGTAATTACGCGCAATTCAGTGGCCGGGAACGCAGAAGCGGAGAGGACAGGAGGATGGGGAACGATAGAAGGGATTAACCCGGACCTTCAGAAAACGACTTTTTTTACCTCCTCGGCGATAATCCGGATCCCCTGACTCACGACCTCATCCTCCATGGCATAAGTGACGCGGATGCATTCATGTTTATGTTTCCAGTCATCATCAAGACCGGGGAAGAAATAATGGCCGGACAAAATCAATACGCCCCGCTTCTTCAACCTCACATATAACTCCTCACTGCTTATGGGCAACCCGGGAAACCACAACCACAGAAAAATAGCGCCTTCCGCCTTATGAATGTAGTAGTCGATTCCTGCCAGCTCCTTATGGAATAATTCGATCGCCTGTTGCGCCCTGGTCTGATAAAAGGGCTTTATCACGGTTTCACTCATGTATATTACTTCACCGCTCTGAACCAGGTCCAATGCCAGCGCCGGACCGAAACTGCCAAGGGCAAGATTGATAATCCCGTTCATCTTTGCAATCGCATCCGTGATATCCCTGTGTGCAATGATAATCCCCGTCCGCACTGCTGGAAGACCGAGTTTGGACAAGCTCATGCAATAGATTATCTGCTCTGACCAGACCGGTTTAACATCAGCAAAAATGATATTGGGAAACGGCATGCCGTAGGCGTTGTCGATGATCAACGGGATCTGCCGCTGCTCGGCGAGATGAAGCAACTTTGCCACTTCCTGATCGGATAATACATTTCCTGTAGGATTGGTAGGGCGTGACACACAGATGGCGCCGATGCTTTCATCGACATTCAATTCATCAAATGCCACATGATATTTGAAGGTGTGATCGGCAAACGTCTCGATTGTGGGCCGGTGAGCGATAAACAGATCATCAGTGAGCCCGACATCGCTGTAACCGATGTATTCCGGGACCACCGGTAACAGGATCTGTTTGTGTGTTCCGTCGGGGAATTCACCGGCAAGGGTATTAAACAGCAGAAAAAAACCGGATTGACTGCCGGAAGTCAGGACGATGTTCTCCGGCCCAAGTGGCCACCCATACCGGCTCCTGAGCAGATCCGCCAGCGCCCGGATAAATTGCTGCTCCCCCCTGGGCGTATCATAGTTGCCAATCGTATGGGCGAACTCTTCAGGATCCTCCACCAGCCTGCGCATGCGTTCCTGGAAAAGGGATTGCACCGCAGGAATATGTGCGGGATTACCGCCGCCAAGCATCAATACATCCTGGTCCCCGGCCATGGCATTGCCCAGGTCTTCCATGAGCTGGAAGATACCGGAATCTTCAGTAAAGCGCTGTGCAAATTTTGAGAATTTCATGATTGAGCGGCCAGTATATTTTTTCACTCCCTGCGGGGAGTAAGGGCACAACCCTGCTGCATGGTTACCGTTTTTTTACTGACTTCATTTCCAGGCTTCTTCCCACGAGTAGCAGGCGCATCGTCCGTTCGGCAGCATTGACCAGATGGGCGCGGGACATCCTGATGGCCTCCTCCTGGGACATATCGCGTGCCGCTGCGCTGGAGAGGCCATCGATACCGTGTTCGAAGACACCGGCAGCATCATCAGCCAGGCATCCACCGATGGCAATAACCGGTACTTTATGTTTGTTGGCAAGCCTGGCCACGCCGGCCGGTGTTTTACCGTAAGCTGTCTGGAAATCCACCCGCCCTTCCCCGGTGATAACCAGATCGGCGCCCTTGATATGGTCCTTGAGGCCGGTCGCCTTGATGATGATGTCGACACCACTTTTGATTTTCGCTCCGGCAAATACTACCAGCCCGGCCCCCAGTCCCCCCGCGGCGCCTGCTCCCTTCACGCCCCGCAGGTCCTGGCCCAGTTCCTTTTTTATCACTTTGGCAAAATGACGCAAGTTGGCATCAAGCCGTTTAACCATCTCAACCGACGCCCCCTTCTGGGGACCGAACACGTAGGCCGCACCCTTCTTGCCATAAAGGGTATTGTCGACATCAGAGGCAATCGTGATTTTTGTTCCGGCAACGCCTGGATGAATGCGGTTCATATCAATTGCCACGATCCTGTCGAGCATCCCTCCCGCGCCCTTCTGTCTGATGACATGACCGTTCTCATTGAGGAAGCGCACACCCAGGGCCTGGGCCATACCGCAGCCCGCATCGATCGTGGCGGATCCGCCTATACCGATAATTATCTCGTCGACACCTTTTTCTATGGCATCGATAATGAGCTCACCCGTACCATAGGTGGTCGTCCTGAGCGGGTTCCGGTCGGCCCCCCGCGCCAGCGGAAGACCGGAGGCCTCCGCCATTTCAATCACGGCGGTATTCGTATCCGTCAATATGCCGTACCTGGCATTCACTGACCGGCCAGCAGGCCCTCTCACTGTCTTATGAATGAACTTTCCTCCCTTTGCATCGATCAGTGACTGCACCGTCCCTTCTCCACCATCCGCCATGGGGATGCTGATACATTTTGCCTTCGGCATTACCCGCCTGATGCCTTTTGCAATCAATGTGGCGACTTCGAGCGAGGTCATATTTCCTTTAAAGGAATCGGGCGCAATCACTATTTTCATAAAATTCGTTCTCAAAAAAATTAATGTACCCGATGAACAACTAGGCCGCAAGCGACCGAGTTTTAGTGCCAAGGTTATTCTTATCTATTATCGCTATCCAACTCGGGGGTAAACCCCAGAGATTTTTGGTTAGTTTTCTTAATTTATATTATCTCTGTGTACCCTGTGCCTCTGTGGTTAATCAAATAGTGGCTCTTCAGCAGAATCTGTGGGTTAACAAGAAAGACTTTTGAATAAAAACTGATTAAATAGAGAGGCGGATTCAAGTCATAAATACCGTCATTCCCGTTTTCACGGGAATGACGGGCTACTGTTTATATATCAACCCACAGATTCTGCTGAAGACCCCAAATAGTTAAATGCCGGCACTCCGTCAATATAAACTGAACGGAGCACTAAATAACTACTACTAATGCGCCAGCGCCTCAATCATGTCTGTCAGACCCGATACCACCCTGGCCATGCGATCATAATCGAGTGTTTGACGGGTATCGCCGATATTATGATAATTCCAGTTGCGATAGTTCGATGTATCAGTAACCATGACAGCAGGATATCCATACGCCCAGTATGAAACATTATCCGAACGGCGGATATCCGGGACTATCATCTCCGGCGCCGCCAGCCCCTCGGACGGAAATTTCGCATGTTCACGAAATGCCGAAACAGCAGTTGTCAGAAATTTTCTGGAGACAAGGTTACTCACAAAGGCGATGAAATTTCCCCTGTCGGGATAAAAATAGCGTAATGGCCGGGGATAGTCCTGGCTCCGCGGGGCATCGTCATAGTAACCCACCATCTCCAGAGAGAACATACCGATAATATTTTCATTCTGCTCGTTTGATCGTTTTGCACTGAATCCGCTACCCATGTCGCTGCCACCGAAAAAAGGTTCCTCTTCATTAACGAAGGCCACAAACCGTATCGTTATGGGCAATTGTTTGCCCGCCAATGCCCCGGCTATCTCCAGCAATGCGGCCACGCCGGATGCGTTGTCATCAGCGCCCGGTGTCATCCATACTGAATCATAATGCGCCCCAATCACAATGATATTATCCCGGTATTGCTTACCATACAGATCAACAACGATGTTCCGGAACACCTTGCCGTTCACCGGTTGTGATTTAGGGACATACCTGAATGACTGGAATTGGGTCTCAATGTAGTCGGCTGCTCTGTTCAGTGCATCCATCTTCTTGTAATGGCGCTCTCCTATCTCCTCCGACAGGACACGAACATGCTCATTGAGCCGCGTGCTCAAGGCTTGCATCTCTTCGCTTAAGGCAGGCAAGTCGCCATGAAACGATTTGCCGGGCATCCTGAAGCAATAAAAGTAGACTGCACACAGCAGCAGTGCTGTAACAGACAGAAAGAAGATTAATTCCATCAATAACCCACTAAGTCGCTGCTGCATCGGCCCGATTATCTGTATTGCACCCGGTCACCCACACCAATCCCGTGTTCCATTACCTGGTTTGCATTAAGTTCCAGGACTGCACGAACCGCTAAATCGGATTTTATTCGTTTCCTGGAGAGTGGTTCCGCCTTCCTGGCTATTTTAATGATGACACCATCGGCATTGATAAAAAGAATATCCAGGGGAATATAGGTATTCTTCATCCAGATCGCCACATGCCTCTCACTATTAAAGTCAAGCAGCATGCCCTGATCCGCCGGCAGGTTTTTCCGGTACATCAAACCCCGCATTCTTGATATATTGTTATCGGCCACTTCAATACGGTAGGTAACTTCATCACCCGATTTCGTTATAATGCTGAGGTCCTGCCACTCATTGTGGATGGCATTCATGGTACAGCCCGTCAACCAGGCAAGGAACAGGCCGGAACAGCACTTCCCGGCAAATATGAACAACTCGGCCGTAAGCGATCGAGTTTCAGTGTAAAGGATATTCATATCTATTATCGCACTCCAACTCAGAGGCAAACCCCGGAGATTTTCATCAGTTTTTTTAAGGAAGCTCTGATTAATTGCTTTTGTCATTCCGACCGCAGTGGAGGAATCTTGTAAGTAGATGATTAGCAATAACCCATTACGCATAAGATCTCTCGAATACTGTTCCCGACGTGTTTCTACCGCCTACCTCCATGTAGGCGTCCATTTCAGTCGAGATGACAATTAATCAGAGTTTCCTTACCTTTTATTGTCTCTGTGTACTCGACAATATGTTCCAGACATTGTCTACCGCCTACCTCCCTGTAGGCGTCTGTGCCTCGGCCTCCGTTCCAGACCCGGCTCTGGGTCCCTGCTCCAGGCTCGACTCTCGACCGCTGTTCCTGACGCGGTTCTATCTCCCCCGTCCATGGGGTTGTACCGATTACTTCCATGTAATCGTAACTCCTCCTTCCATGGAGGCATCGATGGTCAAACAAAAACCTTAATAGCCTTCCTCTGTGAACTCTGTGTCTCTGTGGTGAGTTATGATGTCTTCCACTGTATTTACCCCTGTTCAAGCAAATTGCGCAAATCGATAAGAGCGGCATTGGCGCTGGAGATATATGAGGCCATCACCAGTGAATGGTTGGCAACGAATCCGAAACCTGTCCCGTTCAGGATGACCGGACTCCACACGCTCTCCTGTGTTGCTTCCAGTTCCCGGATAATCTGTTGCAGGCTGACCCGTGCATTCTTTTTAATCAATACTTGTTTGAAGTCGATCTCTACGGCACGCAGAAAGTGGATCAATGCCCAGGCTGATCCCCTCGTTTCATAAAAGATATCGTCGATCTCAAGCCATGGCGTCTTTACGCTAACAACCTGTGGCTTTAGCGTCGATTGGGTTGCGGCGGTATCGCCCTGGAGATCGATATTGATCCGGTTTTGCCCGACACTGGCGCTGAGTCGCTGCGATAAACTGCCCAGGCGTTTTTCAACAATAGCCAACCAGTCACGGAGGTTGTCGGCCCGCGCAAAAAACTGCCCATCCGGCTCATCCGCTTTGCCCAATCTTTGCAGATACTTCGAGAAAGCCGATAACCCGGTACGGTACTCACTCTCGCTGGCAGGCAGGATCCAGGAGTCCGTATCAAAATGGAAGCGCGGATCAGCAACACTCAGGTCCGGGTCCTCGATGGATTGGGTTTGTGAGCGGCTGAAATCGTTCCGGAAGGCGCGGGCCAGATCACGGACCTGGGTAATCACACCAAATTCCCAATTGGGCATGTTATCCATCAGCACACCCGGCGGGAAGATATCATTGCTGAGATAACCACCACGTTTCTCCAGGACTGTCTTCATGACATTCATGATGGTCGCCGTAGTGACCACCCCCGTTACCAAGTCTGTATCCTTCCCCACCAGGGTATGTGCTTCCTGCTCGACATCGAACAATCCGGGTTCAACATCCCATAAAAACATCAGGACAAGGATGATGCCGAGATAACCCAGCAAAACGATGGCCACTGCATAGATAGTTTTTTTTATTGCCATAACCTGTAATTTCCGCTTTAGTTGATTCCTGGACAAGTTAATACATTATACTCACACCTGACCCGTTTATTATCCTGAAATGTATCAATGCAATGCTTCAAATCCCCAGAATCTGTGAACTTCAATCACTCTCAATCCCGTTGTACATATGAGTTTAACCGTCAACAAGATACCGTGAAAGATGCCTAATTGGCGTCTGGATTTCATCCTTGCTCAGTATAGTGGCTATTTTTTCTGCTCTGTTGAAAGATTGGCCGGGATCTACGCCTCGATGAGTGTTTTAAAACCTTCTTGTATAGGAATAAAATTGCATTCAAGGACTGATTCTGGTTACAGACTGCCACTTCTCGATTAATGGAAAGGTGACTCAAAAACCGTTCAATTTTTTGTTTACCCGGCTCTTTTAGATGGCTACAGTTTAGTCCAACAGATATTTACCCATCATGCTGCGCACAACGGTTAAATACACTGGTAAATTAGCCATCTAAAGAACGCTTGTCCTGATGACAATAGGCATACATTTATGCTATAGTGCATACAGTGAAGCCGATTAATTGGAATCCCACAAAAAACCAGCAACTTATTGCTGAACGTGGTATTTCATTTGAGGATATTGTTTTCTATTTGCAGCAAGGTGCGTTATTAGATGATATTGAACATCCAAAAGTGGATAAATACCCTGATCAACGTGTACTGGTTATCAATATCGATGACTATGTATATCTTGTCCCCTATGTTGAAAATCGAAAAGAAATATTCTTAAAAACGGTAATTCCCAGCAAAAAAGCGACGAAGCAGTATCTTGGAGAGAAATCATGAGTGAGCCTAAACTTAGTAAAGAAGAAAAAGAAATTCTTAAAGATTTTGAAGCAGGTGAGTTTAAGTCTGTGCTTACATCGAGGCGCAAGAAAATGTTACAAGCTGCTGCACAAGAAACGTTTAAAAAAGATAAGCGTATTAACATCAGGATTTCCAGTCGTGATTTAGAGTCCCTTCAAAGACGAGCCCTTGAAGAGGGGATCCCATATCAAACATTAGTATCCAGTGTCCTTCATAAATATGTTTCAGGTGGCTTACATGATCTAATGGCTAACAAGGCATTCCAGCGGATGCAAAAAACGCGACGCTGAGTTATTTCGGCAATGGAAATCTTTTACATCAAATCACTGCTGTCCCGTTAACATCTTACATCATACCGGAAACCGCAAAGCGGTTATCCGGTATCCAGGCAAGTGTTTGAAATCGCTGGATTCCGGATAAGTGCTTCGCACTTTCCGGAATGACGACCTTCGTTATTCATTTTCGTATCTCGAATCTTGATACAATACATATAATCAAAGACATCAAAACATTTAGGGTCCAGTAATTATCTTTAACGGGACAGCAGTGATTTAACATAACTATCTGTCAGAAGTTATTGAATATAATGAAAACTAACCTGACCATTGCTGTGACAGAACCAGACATCGCTGACCGGCCTTGTTTGATAAAAACCTGATACTTTGTTTGGGCAACCTGTTGTTGTTGCTTACTGCAAGCGTCACATTGGCGGACTTTGACAGCGCCAATCTCGTCTACGAGAATGGGGATTACCCGACTGCATTGCGTGAATTTACCAAACTGGCCAATGCGGGTGTCCCCGCCGCGCAATATAACCTTGCTTTTATGTTCTACGGCGGCGAAGGAGTCGTACAGGACTATAGCAAGGCGTTCTACTGGTTTGAGAAGGCGGCAAAATCAGGTTATGCACGCGCCCAGGATATCCTGGGTTATATGTATAGCCACGGCTATGGCGTGCCGGCAAACAGGGTCCGTGCCTACGTGTGGTATTCCCTGGCAGCAGAAAACGGGGTCTTCCTGGCGGGAAAAGTGCGGGACAGCCTGGCCAGTGAGATGGGGAAGGCGGAACGTATCGAGGCAAACCTGCTTACGCGGGAATACCTGCATGCATTTCTTCACAAGCCCTCAACTCAGGATTAACCTGCATATTACATGAGTACGCTGACAATCGAATTGAAACCGTCGCCAGGCAAAGTTTTCACCGTTTTCTGTGAAAGTACAGATTGCACATGTTTTCCTCGCTTGGCGAGCCCTTACTTGTTCTGATGGCTTATGAGCGCACATGCTCCCTGCACCAGAGCTACGGCTATGATTGCGGTCGCGAGCACACTCAAAAGCCATCAGTCCGTCGTAATCATCTCGCCAACTCATGCAATATGCAGGTTAACCTCAAGAGATCCGGTCCGGGGCCGATACTCTGCGTATTGCTGATAGCGGGGAATTAATTCTATGAATCGAACCGTCAGTATGACGCTGCTCTGTCTGGGAATGGGTTTCAACATCGGGACCCATGCAGTCAGCGTCGGTACGTTTTTCGGCCCCCGGCCTACGCAAGCAAGCGAATACGAAACCATGTCCTGCCGTGAACTGTACCGGGAAGCCACGCTTCTGGAACCGCAAACGCAGCACTTTCGTTCTCCGCAGATCAATGAACAGACCGATCTGCTGGCTACCACCATCGGCACAGTCTTTGAACCCGCATTCTATTACTTCGGGTTTTCCGTACCGTGGCAGTACCAGACAGAATACCGCATTCACCACACAACGGTGTCACTGGACAGCATTCGGCAGCGCATGGCAAGTTTGCGCTGTTTCGAAAAATAGGAAGACACGAATCCCGCCGCATTGTGCAGTGAATTCCGGTTATAGAGCATCGTTCCGGTTAAGCCGGGCCATATACAGGGAACCGGCGACGCATAGGAACAGATTAAGCGCCAGTCCGTATAATCCCGGATGAAATCCCCAGATTTTACCGTGTGCGACAAAGGCAAAGGGGCCAAAGGCCAGGGTGATGGCCACGGCAAGTCCCGCAACCAACCCGATTAGCGTCGGCAGCGTTTTCATGTTTACCCAGCGTATGCCCAGCATGAATGCCGGGACCAGTTGCACGAGTATATCGAATTTTCTGTCCAGTAATTTTACCAGTGAGGCGTCCTGCCTGAGGAGGATGGCCAAACCGACAAGTATGACGAGCAGACACCATGAGCTGATTTTCCCTATTCGGGTCATGTCGGACTCGGACGCCTGCCTGTTCAGGTAGGCCCCGTATATGTCCTTTGTCAACATGGAGGAGATGGAGAGGAGCGCCGAATCGGCCGTGGACATCAGGGCCGACAGGATGGCGGCGAACAACACAACCACCAGCCAGTAGCCTGCCACGGAACTCTCCTGTACCAGTCTGAACAACCTGGTGAGTACCTGATCGGAGTCCGCGCCTTCCAGTCCCGGCAGGTAGGCAATGGCATAGATACCGGTGATCACTGCAATAAAAACCGTAAGAAACGGCAGGAAGGCCATGATCGCAAGACTTTGCCGCAGGACCTGCACCGTCTTTGCCGCATAGATGCGTTGAATCGCCTGTGGATATAAAGCGCCTCCCATGCCCACTATCAGAATATAACTTAACCACTCCCGCATCCTGTTGGCATCGGGCGGCATCACCTTGTTCACCATAGTGGCGTCCGTTAACGAGAGGATTTTCCCGGTCGCCAGGGAGAGCGCCCCGAATTGCCGGTATAGCATCGCACATAACAACAGAAAGCCGAGCATCAGCACACCTCCCTGTATGACATCCGTCCATGCCACGGCCCGGATACCACCGAGTGTACCGTAAATGACCATAATCAGGGCCAGCACGATCACCCCATAGTTATAGGCGAGATTGCCATGAGGCCCTGCCAGACCCTGCATGGCACGGCCCATCGCCATCAATTGCGCCAACAGGTAATTACTCAGGGCAAAAATCATCACGACGGCAGCGATCAGGTTAATCGTGTCCGATTGAAACCGGTCCCTGAGAAAATCGATTGGCGTTATGTACCTCCGTTTATGGGACAAGGCATGCAGCGGTGCGGCAAAGACCAGATAGAAGATAATAATGGCCAGCATGAAGTGTACCGACATGATCCATGCAAACCCGATCCGGTATGTCATCCCGGTAAATCCAAACAGGCTGTTGCCACTGTACTGGGTGGCGTAGAGCGTCAGGACCAGGACAAACAATCCAAATTTCGATCCGGCAAGATAAAAATCCTGCAACGTATTCTCTTCACGGGCCCGATAGCCGAACCAACCGATAAAAAGCAGTGAAGCAAGATAAAGGGAAATAAACAGCCAGGCGCCAAAACCGAACGGCAGTAACTCAAGCATCAGTCGCAGTGATCGCTGGATCCGGACGCGGCAGGCGTTAAAAAAACCCAGGCAGTAAACATCGATGCCAGCAGCGCGACAGCAACGCTGATGATCACCCAGAGAGGAAGACCCAGGAGATAGAGGATATTGTCACGGGGCCAGTACCAGGGGATAGCGGCCAGCAACAACAGGAGATAGACGCCTGCTATCCAATAACGTGATTTCTGTCCAGCCACAGTTACCGGGCGGTTAGTCTTTTGGTATTAACCGATATCGGGGAACAACCAGGGTGCTTCACGGGCGCGGCGTTGCTCATAGGCGTGGATGGCATCACTATGTTGTAATGTCACACCGATGGCATCCATGCCCTGCAACAGGCGCTGCTTCAGATCAGGAGCGATATCGAAAGGAGTCACCCTGCCATCCGGCCCGGTGATTTGCTGCCGTGCAAGTTCGATTTTTAAACGGTAGCCCTCTTCGCTTTCCACTTCGTGAAACAACCTGTCGATTTCACCGGCGTCAAGTTTGATGGCAAGTATTCCGTTTTTACCACAATTACTGTAAAAGATATCGGCAAAGCCCGGCGCAATCAGGCAGCGGAACCCGTAATCATGCAATGCCCAGACGGCATGTTCACGGGAAGAACCGCAACCGAAGTTATCACGCGTTAACAAGATCTGCGCGCCCCGGTAGCGCGGCTGGTTCAGAACAAAATCCGTTTGCAACGGCCGCCGGCTGCAGTCCTGGCCCGGCTCACCGGAATCCTGATAGCGCCATTCGTCAAACAGATAAGCTCCAAATCCCGAACGGCTGATTGATTTCAGGAACTGCATCGGGATGATGGCATCGGTATCCACATTGGAGCGGTCCAGCGGCATCACCAGACCGTTCAACTCAGTAAATGCCTGCATTAATCCAGTACCTCTCTGATATCAACGAAATGACCGGCCACCGCGGCGGCGGCGGCCATGGCTGGGCTGACCAGGTGCGTCCTGCCGCCAGGACCCTGTCTGCCCTCGAAATTGCGGTTCGATGTGGAGGCGCAACGCTCTCCGGGATTCAGCCTATCACCGTTCATACCCAGACACATGGAGCAACCCGGTTCCCGCCACTCGAAGCCCGCCGTGATAAAAATCTTGTCGAGCCCTTCCTGTTCGGCCTGGCTCTTCACCAGGCCCGACCCCGGCACAACCAGGGCTTCCCTGATGTTGGCCGCGATGTGTTTGCCCTTGACGACTTCTCCCGCCGCCCTCAGGTCTTCAATGCGAGAATTGGTGCAGGAACCGATGAATACCTTATCGATATGTATGCCGGTAACGGGGGTGCCGGGTTGCAGATCCATGTACCTCAACGCATTCTGCATACCCTCCCGCTTCACGGGATCGGTTACCTGCTCCGGGTCCGGGATACGGCTGTCTACCGGCACTACCATCTCGGGAGAGGTCCCCCAGGTGACGCCGGGACGGATCTGTGCCGCGTCAATATCGAGCCGTTGATCGAACACGGCGTCCTCGTCGCTGTAGAGCTCCTGCCAGGAGGCGGCGGCTTGATCCCATAAATCACCCGAAGGTGCAAAGGGACGGCCGTTCACATAATCGAGGGTTTTCCCATCCACGGCAATCATCCCGGAACGGGTGCCTGCTTCGATTGCCATATTACAAAGTGTCATCCTGCCCTCCATGGAAAGCTCTTCCACGGCATCACCACTAAATTCGATGACATGACCGGTGCCGCCGGCCGTACCAATACGGCCAATGATGTACAGAGCCATGTCTTTGGCGGTGACGCCAGAACCCAGTTTGCCGGTTACATTAATCCGCATGTTCAGGGACTTTTTCAAAAGCAGGGTCTGGGTGGCCAGAACATGCTCCACTTCCGAGGTGCCGATGCCGATGGCAAGGGTCGCCAATGCGCCATTCGTCGTCGTGTGGGAATCGCCACAGACGATGGTCATTCCCGGCAGGGAGGCGCCCAGTTCCGGCCCGATGACATGCACGATTCCCTGCCGCTTATCGAACAGGTCGATGTAAGGCACGCCCATCTTCCTGACGTTATCGTGCAGGGCCTGAAGTTGTAAGCGGGACACCGGATCGGCCACCTGTGTACGATTTTTAGTGGGCACATTGTGATCCGGAACCGCCAGATTGGCTTGCTGCCGCCACGGTTTACGCCCGGCAAGTCTCAGACCTTCAAAGGCCTGTGGCGAAGTCACTTCATGGATGATCTGCTTGTCGATATAGATCAAACAGGTACCGTCACCGTTGTCCCGGACAACGTGCGCATCCCAAAGTTTGTCGTAGAGTGTTTTTCCAGGCACGAATCTATCACTATGAAAATTTTAAATGGATGAGCCGGTATTACTTCATTGTATACAATATGAAGTCATCTTGCTGACCCGTCAGCAGTGTTGATTGTACCTGATTTACTCAGGCACGGGTAATATTCGCCTGGGTTTACGTTCCAGCACATAGATCCCGGAAAGGATAATCGCGACCCCAAAAAACTGGGACCAATGCATAGACTCCTTTAAAACAACGGTTGCCATCAAGATGGTGGACGGTGGTCCTACGGTGCTGATCAGTGACGCCCGCTGCACGCCAATACGGCTGACTCCCTCTGCAATCATCAGGATCGGTATCACGGTCACAAACACAACCATAGTCAGTAACAGGGTCCAGGCCGTAGTGTTCATCGATATCCCGGACAGGGAATGCACCAGGAAAAAATGTACACAAAATGAGAATGTCGCCATGCTCATTGCAAAGAGTGTAAACAGGGTACTGCCGATTTGCCTGCCAACCTGCTCATTGACAAAAAAATAAAATGTATAGGTCAGCGCACAAAAGAGCACCAGCAGACCACCGTGTAGATTTGATTGCAAAAGTCCCGTGTTGAAGCCACCGATGGACAGCAAAACCCCAACGTATGTCATGACCAGGGAGAAAAGAACACGCCGTTCCGGAAATTGACGCCGCCAAATCACCAGAGAGAGCACGATTATTGCCGGGTAGGTATACAACAGGATCCGCTCCAGCCCGGCGCCAATCAATGTCAGGGCGTAAAAATCCACATAGGCCCCCACATAGTAACACATAAACCCTGCAGCTGCGGCCCAACACAGAGCAGTGCGATCAGCACGAATGATGTTTCCAGGTCCAACAGTTACCATGGCCCAGGCCCAAAACAGCGGCAACGACATGAGCGCGCGCAACAGCAGCACAACCGGAACAGTGACACCCTGGGCATAGAGCAGTTTGGCAAAAACACCCTTGGCCGATAATAAAACCGCACCGCAGGCGATTAGAAACAAACCGGACAGGGACTTAGCCTGCATTAGCTGACGTGGCCTCCATGATATGCTATTGTATACAATTCCAAGGGGATATCGTGAGAATTGTTATGAGATTATTCTACTCACCCTTCCACACCTTCATTCACAAGGTCCTGGTTACGCTACATGAAGCGGGCTTATGGGAGGAGGTAACGTTTGTTCCTGCCTACCCCTACAAGAACCGCGATGGTGTCGACCAGGGGAATAACTATACACTTGCCGCCATCAACCCGCTGGACAAGGTCCCCACGCTGGCAACGGCTACCGGTCAGGTAATCTTCGGCAGCCAGGCCATCGTTGAATATCTGGACACTCACAGAAAATCCGGCGCCCCCCTCTATCCAGCCTCCGGGCCACAGCGCTGGGAGGCAATCTCCCGTCTGGCATTGGCCGATACCCTGTTCGAGACTACCGTTATGCTTGTGCAGGAAGGCTGGTATCCGGAAAACGAGCAGAGAATAGAATTTTTCGAATGGATCTGGCCCAAGATTATCCGCGGATTGGACCGGTTTGAGACCTGTGCCAAACGTGGATTCGAAATCTTTGACATCGGCCAGGCGGCCATGCTGCATGCAATCAGCTACATGGACTTCCGCTCCAGGTTCTATGAAGCCAGGGACCCCCTCTATCCCGACTATGACTCCATGGAAGGACGCCCCAATCTGAAGGCGTGGTGGGACGATGCGATTCAGCGCCCATCGGTCACCTGTCATTACAACAAGGATTTTGAAGGTGATGACAGTGCTGAATTCTGTCAGAAAAATGTGCAGCAAGTCCTCGCATTACAAAAGAGCAACGGCATCCTATGATAAAACTCTACTACTGGCCGACGCCCAATGGGCACAAGGCCTCCATCATGCTTGAAGAAGTCGGGCTGGAATACGAAGTATATCCCGTTAATATCCTTGAAGGGGAACAGTTCGATCCGGAATTTCTGAAGATCTGCCCGAATAACAAGATACCGGCAATTGTGGACACCGATGGTCCGAACCACGAAGCGTATTCATTATTCGAGTCCGGGGCCATTCTGATGTACCTGGCTGAAAAAACCGGCAAACTCTGGCCTGGCGATCCTTTGGAAATGTATAACGTCATGCAGTGGTTGATGTTCCAGATGGGCAATGTTGGTCCCATGTTCGGGCAAAACGGCTATTTTCAGGGATACGCCAAAGAAGAGGTCCCCTATGCCATAGCGCGGTATCACAACGAAACAAAAAGGCTATACGGCGTCATGGATAAGCGCCTTGCCGGGGAGGAATACCTGGCCGGCAATCATTACTCTATTGCCGATGTGGCAACCTATCCCTGGACGATGCCGAAACAATGGGAACTGCATAGAATCGATATTGATGAATTCCCCCATGTAAAACGCTGGAATGCAACCGTCGCTGAGCGTCCCGCCGTGCAACGGGGCGTCGCCGTCATGGCCGAAGAGATCAAGGTTGGCAATCCTACTGACGAGGCGTTTGAATCATTATTCGGAGAGACCCAGTATCAACAACACATCAAATGAAACACTCCGGCCCTATTTAATCCGGCGAAGATAGGCCTCCTGCATTATAGTTTGAATCGTACCCGGACGGGCCATTCTGATCTGCCGGATAGCGGTTTCCGGCTCGGCACCCAGTTCCACCAACAATCTTGCCGCAACCGTTCCCGTTCTTCCCAGGCCCGCAAGACAATGGATCACAATGGACTGATCAGATAAAAGAAGCTTCCTTAATGACTCTCCAGCGGTTTTCCAGCGGTACTCGAACTGTTCATCCGGGATATCCATGTCCATTATCGGCAGATGATAATGTTCCAGGCCAATCTGGATGGCCTTGTCCGGCAGATCGGCGACACCCAACCACTCCATTTCCTCCTTCTCCATCAACGTTACCAGCGCACTCGCCCCCCAATCACATATCTCCTTTAGATCCGCATCCAGGTCACGATCCCGACTCCCCTCTATTGCATTCACTGCAATTCTTCCCGGACACTGCGACATCCCGATAATGCCGTTACTACACTCCACCGATACGGAATCGATCTGTAATGGAGTGGTAAGACGGGTTATTACCATTTGATTAATTCGATATTCAAAATTCCGCGTCCTCGTCATGTCATTGAGGCGTCATGATACCTCGATAACGCGGTTGGGTGACATCGCCAGGATTTAAGGCTTTGTGCCTGACTGCTTTCGAGAAGACCCTTTAATTCAGCTGTGTTCCAACATGGATCACACAGCAGGGGGACTATCTATGGGTAACCAACTGATATTATTTAAGGAAGCTCTGAACAGGTCCATCCTGGATTTTTCAGATCCCGGTAAAAGTAAATGCGATTTTCTTTTACCTCACAAAATCAATTACTTAAAGAAATTAATTTTGACGGTGCATCCATGCACCGCAGGAAACTCCGTCTTTATCAGAGTTTCCTTAGATATTAACTGGATACTCGTGAAAATAACTATAATAAATCAACAACCGGCCCCTTAATCTTTAACCCGCGAAACTTTAGTAAA
Source organism: Gammaproteobacteria bacterium (assembly GCA_046757565.1). Classification (GTDB taxonomy): domain Bacteria; phylum Pseudomonadota; class Gammaproteobacteria; order Eutrophobiales; family Eutrophobiaceae; genus JBHHYN01. Next base: position 40,845 of record JBHHYN010000009.1, read on the forward strand.
AAACATGGTCAAATCATTCAACCATCTATTGTCTACCTCAAAGAAATGGGAGGCGAACAAAGGTGCCAGTACCAGACAGGTATGGGCGGCTACACATGAAGCGACCAAAGAATAATTTTTGTTAAGCACCGACCAGAATCTTTACTGGTGTTTCACATCTTAACAGTGTAATTTGAATCTTGAGGCTATCGAGCACCACCACTATCTGGCGACGAATGTACCGAGAAAAACCTTTTCGGTCGTGGCTGTGGCGGAGCCGTATCGAACACGTTGGCTGGTTCAGTTGCTGTTTAAGGAAAGGAAGTCCCATGCCAATCTACATGCTTTTGATACGAGCAATCTCTCTATTGAAATCTGGATCTCCTTCGAAACGGGACAAATGAAAAGGACGATTAAAATTGGAGTTAGAATATGCTTATTTCAGCGCTTAAGAACTACACTATGGTAAGTCACAAGAAGGTGGAGCCAGAGCTACTAGAAAGCGTGACACGCTTGCGCCAGGCCCAGCGCATTGCCCACCTGGGATTCTGGGATTGGGACTTCGTTAACAATCATATGTTCTTTTCCGATGAGCTTTGTTCACTTTTCGGGATCACCCAGGAGGAACTCGGAACAACCGATTTCGAAACCGTGCAGAAGCGGCTGTTTCACCCGGATGATTACGACCGAGTCATGAAACACGTCGAGTCTGCTATTCGTAATAATACCCCCTTTAAAATCAGGCACCGTATCGCCCGGCCTGACGGTGAAGTACGTTATATCCATGTGCAAGGTGAGGTGATTCGCGATGAAGGCGGCACACCAACGCAGTTAATCGGCACCGTCATGGATATCACCGATTACAAACAAACGGAAATGGAATTACGCTGCTATGAGCACATCATAAATGCAACCGATGAGTTTATGTCCTATATCGACTCCAGCTATATCTACCGGGCCGTGAACCAGCGCTACCTCGATGCCTTTCAGAAGAGCCGGGATGAGCTTATCGGCCACTCTGTTGCTGAGATCCTGGGTGAAGATATTTTTGAAAAAACAGTGAAACATAATCTTGATAGATGCCTGGGAGGTGAAAGTATCCACTACCGTGAGTGGTTCTCTTTTCCGGGACCTGGAGAGATTTATCAGGATCTCCATTACAGTCCACACAGGGACATGGGCAAGGTGTTAGGGGTTTTCGTAAATGCGCGTGACATCACCGCGCAGGAGCACACTGAAGAGCAGTTAAGAGCATCAGTTCAGGAGAAAAATCTTCTTTTAAAGGAAATTCATCATCGCGTCAAAAATAATCTCCAGATCATCTGCAGCCTGCTGCATCTGCAATCCAGTCAAATCAAAAATGCTGAATTACTGAGACAGTTTAAAGAATGTGAAACCAGGATCAAGACAATAGCCCTGGTGCATGAAAAACTGCATGAATCGACAAGTTTACAGTTTATACATGCCGATGAGTATCTGGAAAGTTTGATTGGGAACCTTACAAGTCTGTATCGGACCCGGTTAAATTCTGCGCAGGTAACTATTTATTGTGAACCCATAAGATTAGATGTTGATTTGGCATTCTATTGCGGCCTGATATTTAATGAACTGATATCCAATGCCCTGCAACATGCCTTTCCTGAAAATGAAGAAAAAAATAAACTAAACATTTCTTTCAATAAGAACGATGATGACGGAATGGTCCTGATAGTAGAAGATAATGGAATCGGATTTTCTTCTGAAGATAACAGTATGCATAAGAATCCCATTGGTCTCGGTTTAGTGAAGATGTTTGTTGAACAACTGAACGGTTCTTTACAAATAATCAGTGACAATGGAACAGCATTTAGAATAACTCTTCCTGGTCCAGACTTAATAATGTGAGGTACTTACGATGTGTGGAGAACGAATACTTGTTGTTGAGGACGAGAATATTGTTGCAAAAGACATACATGATTCCTTGTTGAAGTTGGAATATGCGGTTTCCGGGATGGTTTCATCTGGAGAGAAGGCAATAAAGGAATGCCGGAAACTGGCTCCCGATCTTGTACTGATGGACATTAAGCTGAAAGGTTCTCTGGATGGAATCGCTACGGCCCATATACTCAAGGAAATGAATATTCCCGTTATTTTTATAACAGCTTATTCAGACCAAGACACACTGGGAAGGGCAAAGTATTCAGAGCCGTTGGGCTACATCAACAAACCATTCACCGTAAACGATCTATATACTGCGATTGAAATAGCGCTCCATAAATATAATTCAGAAATGAGAGCAAAAATAAATCAACGACACCTGGACTCATCGCTAAATATACTTAAAAGTGTTGGCATTGGTTTAATAGCGACAGATAAAGAATGGGCAATTCTATTTATGAATCACATTGCAGAAGAACTTACGGGTCTGGATTTTGATGAGGTTGTCGGTAATAATATTACCGAGACTATAAATATAAAATGCAAAGAAGACACAACAGACTATAAGAAAATCATTACGGATGTGCTCGAATACGGAACCAGGATTACATTACCACCTGGAAGTTGTCTGGAAACGGAGAAAATGGCGAAAGTGCCTGTCAAGGGTACTGTCTCCCCTCTTGTTAACAGGTGGGACGATAGAGTCGGGATCCTCCTTAATATATTTGATAACAAAAGAAACTCTAAAAGGAATTAGGCGCAGGATTGAATTGATAATTAAAAAATGGCTCTTCAGCAGAATCTGTGGGTTAACAAGAAAGACTTTTGAATAA
>JBHHYN010000010.1:0-42762 GCA_046757565.1 Gammaproteobacteria bacterium
TTATTCAAAAGTCTTTCTTGTTAACCCACAGATTCTGCTGAAGAGCCAGATTTTCCAATTATCAAATCATCGACTCCCACAGTTGTAATACGTGACATTATGATTTTACAGTCAGCCATTAAAGTACTACCACGCATCCTTAATTTATACACCAAATTTTACATATGGCTTTTGATATGTAATCCAACTGGGGACAATGAACCTGTCATACGCCTGCTGCAGCAGAATAAATGAACCATCACCTAGTATATCCACCCTTCTGTATTCAGTATGGTTGTCGGTATTTTTGACTTGATAAGCGATGCGTCTTCCACTTTGGTCTGATATTTCAATAACCAATTTACTTTCTAATCGGTATAGAGCAACTCTAACGACCAGATTACTTGCAATCTTTCTTAGCACCGTTTTGTCAGGCTCCAAATCCTGTAAATCAGGAACTGGAAATGACCGGAGTTTCGTTGTTTGATACTCTATAAGCCTATTTTTAAAAAATAAAGCACGTTCCTTTGCTTTCTTTATGTCACTTTCGACTCCCTGTTTAAAGAATGAATCCATATCTCTTTCGTTATATAAATCCGGAAAATCTGTTTCACTCCAGTACCTGATTCGTAGAGATAAATCATACAAAATATTTTCCTCTAAAATGGAGCCCGCTTTATAGATCGCAAGTTGCTCCAAAAGCTTTCTTGCATTATCCGGCTCAAAAATATCATACCTGCGAAACGCGATCTTCTGTAAAGATGGATAATCTCCATTCAACTTTGATCTATAAGCGGAGCTTATGGACTCTTCCATGCTGTTAAATATAGATACAATCTTTTTTTCATCAATATTGGGCGAAATATAATTATGGTGCTTCAACCTTAATACGATATCCAACGCATGCAGCCGGGCCCCATACCAGGTTGGATGCAATGCATCGTAAGTGCTGAATTCCTTTGGAAAGAAGGATTCATAATCTACGTATTCGTCGACGCCGGAAAACACATCTGTTAACTCCTCACGGAATCTTGAATAATCCCGTTTGCTGAAATTATATATAGACTTTTCCCAATGGACAGGTAAATTAAGCGCCAGAACATCGACCTTGTTCTTCTTTGTAATGGTTATTGCATCATGCATGTCGGCAAGATGATTGCTTCTTCCTGATGAATATAGATCCCACTGAAATAGATTCCTGTCGTATCCTTGCGGAAATCGCCATGATTGGTCTACATCAACCTCCAGGAATAATATATGTTTACCACCAAAATATTTTCTTAAAATTAATAATAGAGGCCGTTCCCATTTATCACGTAATTTATTCCGATAGTTATATAATCTTACAAATCTGGAAAATAATGTATCAAGATAGATACCTATATCATAGTTTCTTGTCCAGAATCCAACAGGCAATTTACCAAAAACATGGGTCTTGAAAAATGAGCGCGCGCTATGAGATTGGAGTGACAATTTCATTCGATCAGAAAATGAAATATATGAGACCCCGAAGATTATTAATTTTGGTTTAAACGCTAAACTAAACAACGCACGCTGCAGCATATCAGGAGCAAAAATACCTGCTTCGGACATATCCAGCACTTCAAAATGTCCCGGCTCCAGGAGATTCAGAAAATCCTGGAGATGACGGGCGACGTGACCGCCTGTCAGTGCATGAGAATTGGAGATATATACAATTTTTGTTCTTTTACTGTTTGTAAATGTGGCAAGAGCAACATTACCGGACATCTTATAACTGCCCAGTGCATTATTGTACTGGTGTCTGATTGAAAGATTATTTTCTATCTCAAGGCTACTGCCTACGGTTAATTCCATTATCACTATCATTAAAAATAACAGCAACGCCGAAAAGATGCGCTTTTTCTCTTCCTGATGCGGGCGTTTCAAACCATCGAATTTATATATGATATCCATATACTAAAATTGGAAATATATGAATTTGTTGATCGCTGGAGAATTGAATATTGCAAAAACAGCAAGAAGCCAAATACACGCCGATTCATGCCATCCTGAATTTCCAGGCCATCTCCTGGAGGCATTAGGAAATATTAACGTAGAAAAAGTTACGATGGCCACAAAAACGATGTCCATATCAGATACATAACCATGATTGAAACCACCTTTGCCGAGCATGGCATTCCAGATAACAAAAATATCACTAATATCACCTGCTCGGAACGGGACCCATGCAATATGCACCAGTGTAAACGTGATAAAAACTCCAATAAAATGATTTATTCTCAATTGCGGGAAAATAATTGTTTTTAAATAATAACATGTCAGCATACAGCCATGTAGTGCTCCCCAGAAGACATAGTTCCATCCTGCTCCATGCCACAAACCTACCAACAAAAATGTTAGTAGAATATTAATTACTGTCCTGAAGTGGCCTTCCCTTGACCCTCCCAATGGGATATACAGGTAATCCCGAAACCATCTCGATAATGTCATATGCCATCGACGCCAGAATTCCCGAATGTTGCAGGCTTGATAAGGTGAATTGAAATTTTCCTGCAATCTGATACCTAAAATCAGTGATATCCCTATAGCAATATGTGTATAGGCAGCGAAGTCAAAATAGATCTGCATACCAAATCCGATAGATACAACCCACGCTGTAATAAAGTCATGGTTGATGTCTGCATTAAGCAACCGGTCTACGATTATTCCGCAACTGTCCGCAATAATTAACTTTTGAATCAGGCCCAGGGCTATCCTGTCTACACCTGCCGACCAATAAGACTCTGCTTTACCCGCATTAAATGCGGTAATTTGTGGATAAAGATTACTAAACCGCTCAATAGGACCTGCGATAAGTTGCGGCAAATAAGCAATATAATTACAAAAACCCAAAAAATTTCTTTCAGGCCTGATCTTCCCCATATAAACATCAATCGTATAGGACATTGACTGAAATGTATAAAAACTGATTCCCGCAGGCAGTATAAATCCTTTAAAATAACTGTCGTTCGGGACCGGTATCGACAAATTGTTAATAAACGGAATAATATGTGGGGAAGCCCATGCCCCATACTTGAAGAACGCCAGTAAACCGAGATTTATTGACAGACTAAGTACTACAAAAATTCTTTTATGTAATTTGCGATAAGAACTGTAAACACCTATTGCAGCAAGATAATCAGTGACAGAGGATACAAATAAAATTACGCAAAATGATGGTTCACCACCTGAATAAAACAGGTAGGAAAATATTAAAAGACTTGAAGATCTGGGTAGCCCACATGGTAATGAAAAGGTAACGAGAAGAAATGCGGGTAAAAAGATAAAAAGAAAACCTGCTGATTGAAACAGCATTATACCAGGGTTTTTGTTTATTATTTAGAATAATGTATATATAAATGGCGCAACGGCGGATCCCTGTGCCAAAAAGATTAATCCACCCAGTAATAACAGAACAATTATAATCGGTGCGAGCCAGTACTTCTTGCGTGTACGCATAAATAACCAGAGATCCCTGAGTAGTTCAATCATCAGAATGGCCTTTCCATACTCTCTCTGGTGTAATGGTCACTGGGTACCCTGTACGTCGTGATGCTCCGATCAATTTTTCGTGCAACAGGATTTCTCCTGAATATCTGCATGGCATAACCTGCCGGGACAAATATTAAATAAAATATTATCCCTAATAGAATAGGTGTAGTAATTTTATTTAAGAGTAGTGCGACTGTCATCCACAAATGATAAAATGGTTTTAACGTGCCAGGAGAAATAATTGACCACAGGATCAGGAAAACGCTGAATACCCAGACCCAAAAGGGTGATTGAGTCTCTAATAACCAGGGAAAGAAAATACCGAAGATGACTGCGACAATAAGACCTGTTGTTATTCCAAACCTGCGAAGACCCCGCCTGTCCAGACACTGAATTTGATTTAATAATTTTTTCATCAATCCAGTTCAAATTCCCCTTTCCAGGATTCGTCGAGTATTGTCTCTGCCTGGTCGGACTTTTTTAACAGGCAATTTTCCATCACCAGATAATCCATCCCGGTACGCATGAAGCACCGATATGCATCTTCAGGTGTACAGACCATGGGCTCACCCCGGACATTAAAGGATGTATTGATTAATACCGCGCAACCCGTCTGTTTCCAGAACATTTTCAATAATTCATAATAACGCGGATTGGTCTCCTTAAGAACTGTCTGAACTCTTGCTGAATAATCTACATGGGTTACGGCCGGTATTTCAGATCGGGAAATATTGAGTTTATCAATACCGAATAAATTTTTATGCTTTTCACTCATCGGAGTGCGAATCTGATTGCTGACTTCAGCGACCAGCAGCATGTATGGGCTTGCATGTTCCAGGTTAAAATAGTCTGAGATACACTCGTCCAGGACCGAGGGGGCAAAAGGACGGAATGATTCACGATATTTTATCTTGAGGTTCATTACGGATTGCATCGTCTTGCTACGGGGATCTCCAATAATTGAGCGCCCACCCAGAGCACGTGGGCCAAATTCCATCCGCCCCTGGAACCAGCCCACTACATGCTCACTGGCAACTATTTCAGCGATCCGGGAGAACAAGGAATGATCGGATAATTCCTCATACCGTGCATTGATTGATTCCAGATACTGTTTAATCTCTGCATTAGAGAAGGCCGGACCCAGAAAAGCGCCGGACATCTTATCATTAATATCCGGGATACGCGCCTGTCCATAATATTCGTGCCAGATGGCAAGGGCCGATCCGATAGCGCCGCCTGCATCGCCCGCCGCGGGTTGAATCCAGATATCATCAAAAATACCCTCCCTGAGCAGCCGGCCATTGGCCACGCAATTCAATGCGACGCCACCGGCAAGACAAAGATAATTTGAGCCGGTTTCCCGTCTGACTGTCCTTGCCAACCGCAACACAATTTCCTCAGTCACGGTTTGAATTGAGGCTGCGATATCCATCTCACGTTGAGTCAGGGGCGTTTCCGGTTTTCGCGGCGGTCCTTCGAACAGTTGAGCGAAATGTTCATTGGTCATTGTCAGGCCCGCCGTATAGTTGAAATACTGCATATCCATCCGGAATGTGCCGTCCTCTTTTACATCAATCAGGTTCTCCAGGATAACATCAACAAATCTCGGTTCTCCATAAGGGGCGAGACCCATTAGTTTATATTCACCGGAATTGACTTTAAAGCCTGTGAAGTAGGTAAATGAAGAATACAAAAGCCCCAGTGAGTGTGGAAAATCAATCTCCCATAATGGCGTAAGCGTATTATTCTCACCCAACCATACCGAGGTTGTTGCCCATTCTCCGACGCCATCCATGCACAAAACTGCCGCACGTCCAAAAGGACTGGGGAAAAAAGCAGAGGCCGCATGTGCTTGATGATGTTCAGTAAACAACAATACCGGGAGGTCCCTGATATGACAATCTCCAATATCGGACAGCTCTCTTCTTAACAAAACCTTTAGATATAATTTCTCTTTGAGCCAGACAGGCATTGCCGCAAGAAATGATCTGAACCCTTTAGGACTGCAGGAGAGGTAAGTTTCCAATAACCTGTCAAATTTCAGCAATGGCTTATCGTAAAAAACAATGCAATCCAGATCCTTTATGGCCAATCCGGATTCTGCAAGGCAAAATTCAACAGCATTCCTTGGGAAACCTGCGTCATGTTTCTTCCGGGAATATCTTTCCTCTTGTACGGCGGCAATAATTTCCCCATCCGTAATTAATGCAGCGGCACTATCATGATAGAACGCGGATATGCCTAATATATTACGCATATGAACTATAATAATTTGAATTAATTAGGCAGTTTGATTGAATTAATATCAATATGCCCTCTATAAATTAAACCGGATATTTCTCTGGACGAGACTAATTTTTTCCGCTTTTCCTTAAATTTTTCTTTTATTAAATCACCCGGACCCTCAACAATCCAGAATTTACCTCTGTTTATAAATATAAGTGTACGAATATTATTGGGAGTAATATTGATAGCAAACCCGTCCGGTGGTGGGGAAATCAATTTGCTGACTACGGGGGCTATTTTGTCTGCAATGATACGGTAACCTGCAGCAACCGGATGTCCATTATCATCGGCAGGATAAAGTGGTACCGCATTCATGGCTGCAATTTTCAGGCTTTTGACAACATCCACATAATGCGCTTTTTTAATGCGCATCAGTTGGTTGGAAAAATTTTTAATGCGGTAACCTTCATCTCTAATCAAGTTATCATAAGACTCGATAGTTTTTATTCTATCTTCCTTTATTTTTTCAGAATAAACATACTCCTTGGTAGGAATGATAGTGAAAATCACATCAATGCCCTTCTCGTTAGCCTTTTCACCAATTACTGAAGCTATATTTAACATAATTGAATACCCATAATCGATTGCGGGATGAGACATATTTGAAACACTTCTCAACTTCGGTGTAAATATTGCCTTGATACCATCGGAAAACTCAACATGCCACATATCACTTGCAGGGGGTGGAAATTTCGATTTTGGTGCATCGTATTTTGTTAAATTTGTTTTTGGGAGAAATCCAGTCCAGATATCAGAGGCCAGGGCCAAACTGAATGTCTCAAGAGAGTCATTACCGGTATAGAAAGCAACAATTATAACTTTTGGTTTGAAATTCAAAGCTTTTGCAAAAGCATAAAAATACTGTAACGCACCCCATCCCCCTGTAGCCATACTGTAAACAGATTCGCCTTCAGGTAATTTTTCCTGAAGTTGATGGGGCCAATTTTCCCAAATCACTGCATTATTTCCATAGGTCTGGCTATCGCCGATTACGATAATATCTGCACTATTTGGGACGGCCAGGTTCCTGAAACCCAGAAGATCATTTGGCCCCACTAAACCTAAATCGGGAAACATGGGTTTGGCGCGGCCTTTTACAATCGGATCTTTGAGAATAAACTCTTTTGATTCCAAATCCGATTTACGGAAGATATTTTCATAAAATGGCGGGATTTCCTCGCTGTCGTTAACCAGGACAAAATCAGCCGGGAGACCAAGTAGAGCAGGAGCAAGCTGTCGAACCAATGTCAGCGCGATGAATACCGTCAGAACGACACTAATAATTAGTAGAAAAAATTCTGATCGTGTAACCTTAAGCTTCATGGATTAATCACCGGATAATGATATAGATTAAAAAAAATGCGTATTGCAATTGCACAGATAGATCTGCACGTCGGCCACATAGAAGAAAACAAAAACAACATCATCGAGTATATAAGAAAAGCCCGTGACAGACACCGGGCACAGTTAATTATTTTCCCGGAGTTGGCGGTCACCGGCTATCCGCCCGAGGACTTACTGCTCAGGCCGTCTTTTCACGATCAGATTAAGCGTGCACTTGACGATATAATACAGGCGTCCGACAGTATCGACGTCATCATCGGTTATCCCAGGAAAAAAGGTCATCGCATTTACAACGCGTGCAGTCTCATCAATAAAAGAGAGATCGGACCTACCTATAATAAAAGAAACCTGCCCAATTACGGTGTTTTCGATGAAAAACGCTACTTCACCCGGGGAAGGGATTTATGCCTGGTGCAATTAAACGGGATTCCGGCTGTGCTGAGTATTTGCGAAGACCTGTGGGGGAAGGACCATGCACGGGAAGCTGCCCAATCCGGCGCCAGGCTGCTCATCAATATAAACGCCTCGCCCTATCACGCTGACAAACAGGCGGAACGGGAGGGCATCCTTGCACAGTGGATTAAGGAGACGGGTCTGAATATCATCTACACCAACCTGCTCGGCGGCCAGGATGAACTGGTCTTTGATGGCGGTTCCATGATAATAAACAGCATGGGCGATATGGTTTTTCGCGCCCCCCAGTTTGAACAGGGGCTTTATGTTATCGACGTAGAAATGGAGCATGGAACCCTGCGCGCCCAGGCCGAACTGCCACAACCGCCTGTTTTGAGCAAAGAAGCGAGTATTTATAAAGCCCTTGTTCTCGGCGTCAGGGACTATGTCGGCAAGAATGGATTCAAAGGTTCAGTCATGGGACTTTCGGGTGGCATTGATTCTGCGCTGACATTGTCGATCGCGGTCGATGCTCTCGGCCCCGGTAACGTTGAGGTGTTACTCATGCCGTCGCGCTATACCAGCAACATGAGCATGGAAGATTCAATAACCATGGCGGATGAACTGGGTGTCTCCTACCATGTCATCCCGATTGAAAAACCGTTCACGGCCTTTTCTGAAATCCTGTCGCCGCTGTTTGCACGTCTGCCAGTGGACGCTACTGAGGAAAACATCCAGGCGCGTTGCAGGGGCGTCTTGCTCATGGCGGTATCCAACAAGACCGGCAAGCTGGTGCTGACGACGGGAAACAAGAGTGAGATGGCGGTCGGCTATGCAACCCTGTATGGGGACATGGCGGGAGGCTTTGCGCCATTAAAAGATGTACCGAAAACCCTGGTCTATGAGCTTGCCAACTGGCGCAATTCGACTGCACAGGTGATCCCCGAACGTATCATTGAGCGCCCTCCCAGCGCGGAACTAAGACCAGACCAGAAAGACCAGGATTCGCTACCGCCCTACGATATACTGGATGCGGTTCTGGAGCGTTATATCGAACTGGATCAAAACCCTGAGGAAATTATCAAGGCAGGGTTCCCATCAGAAACCGTCCGGGAAATCGCCCGCCTGGTAGACCGTAATGAGTATAAACGCCGTCAGGCCGCACCGGGAGTCAGGATTAGTAGACGTGCCTTCGGCCGGGACCGGCGTTATCCGATTACGTCAGGTTACACGGAGTTTTAACCCGCATAGTGCATGGGTTGGCATCGCCCTCTCTATTTAACTTCTATTGATTCGATATCCTGGATGCCCGGATGGTTCGGATAGTTCAGTTTTAATACCCTGATGGCATCTTCCGACAGGTCATTCATCTCCAGCACTTTATAGGCCTTTGCCATCAGCACCAGGGCATCGGGGACCGTAGGGGTGCGTGGATAATTTTCCACGATGTAGCGCGCGCGGTTTGCCGCCGCAACAAAGGCGCTGCGCTTCATATAATAATTTGCAACGTTGATCTCTTCCTGCGCCAGCAGATTGCGCAGATAGACCATTCGCTGTTTGACATCATCCATATACTGGCTATCTGGAAATCGTTTTCCCAACTCCGAAAAATCGTGAAACGCCTGCAATGCCGAAGACGCGTCCCGCTGTGACAAATCAAGCGCCATAAACCGCTCGGTCAGGCCCTTGCCGCGATTGAAATTGACCAATCCCCGTAAATAATAGGCGTAATCGACATGCGGGTTCTGAGGATAGAGTCTGATAAAACGGTTACAGGCGGAAATGGCTTCATCAGGCTTGTCGATTTTGTAATTCACATAAGCCAGATCCAGAAGCGACTGTTGACCGTAAACGCCAAACGGGAAACGCGTCTCCAGAAATTCATATAATTGAGCAGCCTTAGTAAAGTCGTTTGCCTCCATTGCGCTTTTCGCTTCAGTATAGAGACGGTCGACAGTCATGTTTTTTGACGGATTATCTTCTTTCTTTCCAAAGTAAGAGCATCCCGCCAGTGTCAGTGACAGTAAAAAAATTATCGTTCGCATAGAGAACAGGTTATAACAATCGCCTATTTGTAGCAAAATAGTATGCTATTCTGCCCGTTTCTACAGATTTTTCTATAATCGTTTTGACCAAGCCTGACACCAAGCTGACTTTAGTCGTACCTGATGAACTGGCCGGGCGCCGGCTGGATCAGGCCCTGTCCAGTCTCTGCCCGCAACATTCACGTTCTCGCTTGCAGACCTGGATCCAGGCGGGAAACGTCAAGGTTAACGATGAAATTATCCGCCAACGGGACAGCGTTAATGCCGGTAGCCGCATAGAGGTTATCCCGCTTTACGATGTTCCGGAAAACAATGCGCGGGAAGCCATCCCACTGGCAATTATCCACGAAGATGAGGAAATCATCATTCTGAATAAACCTGCCGGACTAGTGGTCCACCCGGGCGCCGGCAATCCGGGGCATACGCTGCTGAATGGCCTCCTTTATCATGCCCCGGACCTGGAACAGGTGCCCCGGGCAGGCATCGTACAACGCCTGGACAAAGACACCTCCGGAATCATGGTGATTGCCAGGACCCCTACCGCACACACCTGTCTGGTTGAGCAGTTGCAACAGCGCCGGATTGAAAGAGAATATCGGGCCATTGTCACCGGTGTCATGACCTCGGGAGGCACCATTGAAGCCCCCATAGGCCGCCATCCTGTGCAACGCAAGCGAATGGCGGTGGTCGCCAGGGGGAAACCGGCCATCACTCACTACCGCTTACTAAAAAAATACTCCACGCACACATACATCCAGCTTAAACTGGAGACCGGCCGCACTCACCAGATCCGGGTGCACATGGCCCATATACACTACCCCATCGTCGGGGATCCGGTTTATGCCGGACGCAACCGCCTCCCTAAAAATGTCTCGCAACCGCTCCGGGAGCGCATTCAGGCATTTCCCCGTCAGGCCCTGCACGCCTCATCGCTTCTATTGACACACCCCGCCAGCGGGGAAGAGATGGGCTGGTCGGCGCCTGTTCCCAATGATATGCAAAGCCTGCTCGATGGGCTGGAAGATGACGTTCGCCAGGGAAAAAACTGAGGCCTGGGTTCCTGCCGACTGGCCTGCGCCCGGCCGGATACATGCCGGCACCTCAACACGCCGTTCAGGCTACAGCCTGCCACCGTTTGACAGCTTGAATCTGGCGCTGCTTGACGGTGATGACACCGGCCGGGTGCTTCGAAACCGCAGATATTTACGGGAGTTGCTGGCTCTTCCCGATGAACCGGTATGGTTGCAACAAGTTCATGGCAACAGGGTATTGACTGCACCATTGCCCGCCACCAGGACACCAGCGGATGGCATCTATACGAACAAGGCGGAGAGTGTCTGTGCCGTATTAACGGCCGATTGCGTGCCGTTGCTATTGTGTCACAAATCAGGAACAGGGATTGCCGCTGTCCATGTCGGCTGGCGCGGGCTTTGCCGGGATATTATAGAAAATGCCATCAAGAGATTCAGCGCCCCCTCAAACCGGATACTGGCATGGATTGGGCCCCATATCGGCGCGGAACATTATGAAGTAGGGAAGAAGGTGCGCAATGCCTGCATCGATTCGCTGTCAAGCGCCGCCTCAGAGGCCTTCACCATGAGCCGCAGCGGGCACTGGTTTGCAGACCTGAATCGCCTGGTCAGGCTGAATTTAGTAAAGCTGGGCGTTTCAGAAATCTACAGCTGCGGCCGCTGTAGCTACCGGGAGGAAAAGGATTTTTACTCGTACCGGCGCGACCGGGAAACGGGACGAATGGCCAGTCTGATCTGGATGGATCGCCACAGCATCGACTAGACTTAAGGAGACACAGGGCAGTTTTATACATAAAAATTACAAACTTCCAGACGGGGAAGCTCAAACAGGAGACACGCTCATGGCAGACAAACACAATAACAAACCTCTCTCTTTCAGTGACAGCGTCAATAGCATGGCCGACCGGGCGTTTGCAGCCATGGATCTGGACCCGGGCGTAGCCGCTGCCATCAAATCCTGCAACTCCATGATCCAGGTGAATTTCCCGGTACAAATCAAAGGAAAAATCAAAGTCTTCACAGGATGGCGCGCCGAGCACAGCACGCACCGTCTGCCTGCCAAGGGCGGTATCCGTTTCGCCCCCATCGTCAATCAGGACGAGGTAGAGGCCCTGGCGGCCCTGATGACCTACAAATGCGCCATTGTCGATGTACCCTTCGGCGGTTCCAAAGGGGGACTGATGATCGATCCTGCCCAGTACGAGCGGGATGAATTGCAGGTGATCACCCGCCGCTTTGCGCGGGAACTGATCCGTAAGGGGGTGTTAAGCCCGGCAACCAACGTGCCGGCCCCGGATATGGGGACCGGTCAGCGGGAGATGGCCTGGATTGCCGATACCTACAAACACCTGCACCCGGAAGATATCAATTATGCCGGCTGTATCACGGGCAAGCCGATTGCCCACGGCGGCATCCGCGGTCGTGTCGAGGCAACGGGCCGCGGCGTGGTATACGCCATGCGCGAGTTTTTCCGGCACCCGGACGATATGAAGGCCGCAGATCTGAGTGGCGGCCTTTCAGGAAAACGTATCGTCGTGCAGGGACTGGGTAACGTCGGCTATCACGCCGCACGGCTGCTGGACGAAGAGGATGAGGCAAAAATCATTGCCATCATCGAACGGGATGGCGCCCTCATCAGTGACGCGGGCCTGCCGGTGAACCGGGTACGGGAATACATCAATGAACATAAAACCATCAAGGGTTTTCCGGATGCCACGTTTACGGAAAACGGCAAGGCTGCGCTGGAATTAAGTTGTGACATCCTGTTGCCCGCAGCCATGGAGGCCCAGATCACCGCAGACAACGCTGAAAAAATCAAAACCAAACTGATCGTCGAAGCCGCCAACGGGCCGGTTACCTTCGACGCGGATGAAATACTCCGGAAACAGGGTATTTCCATCCTCCCTGATGCCTATGTGAATGCCGGCGGCGTCACTGTTTCCTATTTCGAATGGATCAGAAATCTGTCGCACATCCGCTTCGGCCGTATGGAAAGGCGTTTTGATGAAATGAGGGGGCAACATCTAATCAGCGCATTGGAAGCCCTCACCCAGGCAACCGCCCCGGAGTGGGTCAAGGCTGAAATTGTCCGGGGCGCCGATGAACTGGACCTGGTCCGTTCCGGTCTGGATGACACCATGCGCATGGCGTATCAGGAACTCAGCGAAACCATGCATGAAAATGGCAAGATTAAGGATTTCCGCACCGCCGCCTATGTCGTGGCTGTGAATAAAATCGCCCGTTCCTATTTCGATATCGGGGTGTATTGACAACCGGCATGGGTCAATCTACCTGTTTCCAGATGCTTTATGCATAAAAAAACCCGCCTGATGGCGGGTTTTTTTGTCCAGGCAGCAGACCTGACTTACATCATGCCGCCCATGCCGCCCATGCCACCATCGGGCATGGCAGGCGCCGACTCTTCCTTCTTGGGCGCCTCGGCCACCATGACTTCCGTAGTCAGCAGCAGGCTGGCGACAGAAGAGGCATTTTGCAGTGCCGTACGGGCCACCTTGGTCGGATCCAGAATGCCCATGTCGATCATGTCGCCGAACTCATTGGTAGCGGCATTATAGCCGTAGTTGGCCTCACCATCCGCGACCTGTTTCAGGACAACAGAGGCCTCATCTCCGGAATTTTCGACGATCTGGCGAAGCGGTTCTTCCAGCGCCCGGAGCAAAATATTAATACCGGTCTTCTGATCATCATTGCTGCCTTTCACCTTCGAGGCGGTCTTTTTGGCGCGGATCAGGGCAACACCACCACCCGGGACGACACCCTCTTCCACGGCCGCACGGGTCGAATGCAGTGCATCTTCAACGCGGGCCTTCTTCTCCTTCATCTCGATCTCTGTAGCGGCACCGACCTTAATCACCGCTACACCACCGGCAAGCTTGGCCACACGTTCCTGCAACTTCTCACGGTCATAATCAGAGGTAGAGTCCTCGATGAGTTGACGGATCTGTTTGACTCGTCCTTCAATATCGCCCTTCTTACCGGCGCCATCGATAATCGTGGTGTTTTCCTTGGTGATCTGTATGCGCTTTGCGCTGCCCAGATCATCCAGGCTGGTCTTCTCGAGGCTCAGGCCCACTTCCTCGGAAATCACCGTACCACCGGTGAGGATGGCGATGTCTTCCAGCATGGCCTTGCGCCGATCACCAAATCCCGGCGCCTTGACCGCAGAAACCTTGACGATACCACGCATATTGTTGACCACCAGCGTAGCCAGCGCTTCACCTTCTACATCCTCGGCAATGATCAGAAGTGACTTGCCGGCCTTGGCAACGCTTTCCAGCACCGGCAGCAGATCACGCACATTGGATATCTTTTTGTCGTGCAACAGCACATAAGGTGTTTCCAGTTCGACACTCATGGTCTGCTGCTCATTGATAAAGTAGGGAGACAGATAACCACGGTCAAACTGCATGCCTTCAACGACATCCAGTTCATTATCCAGGCCGGAACCCTCTTCCACCGTGATCACGCCTTCCTTGCCAACCTTTTCCATGGCCTCGGCAATGATCTGCCCAATCTTCTTATCAGCATTGGCGGAGATAGTGCCTACCTGGGCAATGGCCTTCGTGTCCTCACAGGGCTTGGAAATTTTCTTTAACTCTCCGACAGCGGCAATGACAGCCTGATCGATGCCGCGCTTCACATCCATTGGATCGGTACCGGCGGCAACGGCCTTAAGGCCTTCACGCAGAATGGACTGTGCCAGCACGGTCGCGGTGGTCGTGCCGTCTCCAGCGACATCGGAGGTCTTTGAAGCCACCTCCTTGACCATCTGTGCGCCCATGTTCTCGAACTTGTCTTCAAGCTCGATCTCTTTGGCAACCGAGACACCGTCTTTGGTCACGGTCGGGGCACCAAAACTCTTTTCCAGAATAACATTCCGGCCTCTCGGACCAAGGGTCTGCTTCACAGCATTGGCCAGAATATTTACGCCTTTCGCCATACGCGAACGGGCGTCATCGGCGAATCTTACTTCTTTTGCACTCATTTCTATTTCCTCCTAAATTCTTCTTTATTCAATAACACCCATGATGTCGTCTTCGCGCAGCACCAGATACTCTTCGCCATCGACCTTGACCTCGGTGCCGGAATATTTGCCAAAAAGGATGGTGTCGCCTTTCTTCACGTCCATACTACGAATCTCACCATTATCCAGGATCTTGCCGTTACCTACGGCAATCACTTCACCCTGGATGGGCTTCTCCGTTGCGCTGTCAGGGATGACGATGCCACCGGGAGAGGTTTTATCCTCTTCCAGACGCTTAGCGATCACCCGATCATGTAGGGGACGAATTTTCATGTTTTGTTTACCTCCTTAAAAAATTCATAAGCTGTTGTTAAATAAGTATTTTGCTAATTATTATTAGCACTCTACCAAGGTGAGTGCTAATAATATAGGCCAAAAAAAAACAATGTCAACCCTCTCTGATTAATGGGGGGACAAGCAGGAGAATTTAACTGTTTGCTGCTGCCTCCCTCCGATAGTAATCCATCAGGATCCGCGCCACTTCCGGTCTGGCGAACTCTTCCGGCAACGGTTGGCCTGCCGCCAGCATCTCCCTGACCCGGGTGCCCGACAACAGCACGAAATCCTCCCGGGTATGGTCCGGGGCCTCCCGCATCATCACCACCCGCTTCAGTTTTCTCGAATAGGCGGTATGATCAGCTTTGAAAATTTCGATCTCCAGGGCGCCTGCCGGGACTTCCTCATCAAAAATTGTCTGGGCATCGAAGGGTCCGTAAAAATCGTCGACCCCCGCATGGTCACGGCCGACGATCAGATGGGTACACCCGGCATTTTGCCTGAACACGGCGTGCAGCACCGCTTCCCTCGGGCCGGCATAGAGCATATCGAAACCGTATCCGCTCACCATGACGGTATTCGCCGGAAAATAGAGTTCCACCATCTTGCGTATCGCGGCATTGCGTACTTCCGCGGGGATATCACCCGGTTTGAGCTTGCCCAGGAGCATGTGCACCAGCACAGCGTCCGCATGGGTGGCCGCAAGCGCCATCTTGCAGAGTTCCTCGTGGGCCCGGTGCATGGGGTTACGGGTCTGGAACGCCACCACCTTGTCCCAACCGTTTTGCCGGATAGCGGCCCTGATCTGGCCGGCACTACGGAAGGTGTCGGCAAAATCCCGCTCAAAATAGCTGTAATTTAATACCTGAAGCGGCCCGGAGATCACATATTTTCCCAGTCCGGTAAAGGTTGCCACGCCCGGATGTCGTTGCGATTGCGAACGAAACACCTTTTCCGTAATCAGCGCCAGTTGATCCTGGGACAGGGTTTCGATAGACGCCACATCCTGAATCGCCAGCACCGGATTGCCCTCTACATTGGGGTCCTTCAGGGCAATCCTGCCGGCAGTTTCTATGCCGGAGATAGCATCCGTCCTGTTCAGGCAGGGTACGGGCCAGAACAGACCGTCACGGGTATGCATCTCCTCGGCAACAGTGATCGCATCGGCGATATTCATATAACCGGGCAGCGGAGAAAAATAACCGGCACCCAGCATGACGGCATTAGCTGCAGCGGCGGAATTCAAGTGTAATGCCGGGAGCTGTTCCGCTTCAGACTGTAATGCGGCCCGCTCTGCCGCATCCTCTACAAAAAGCGGTTTCAGTTGCTGCGATCCATGTGGTTTGATCATTTATCTCCTCCGGACGGTGGGTTCCAGGTGAACAAGAGGCGCATACAATAACGATCCGGCTGTTAAATTCAAGTATGCAATCCCGCCAGGTGCCGACTGGCAATGTTTCGAACCGGGATAAACTGGCACATTAGCGGCACAAGGATTATGATTACCTGATACCAAGTGCAACCTGAGGGAGACGAGCTATGTCTGATAATCCAGCGGCCGCAGTCGATCCAGTAGACCCTGTAAAAAAGACTTCCGAAATTGCCGGACCGACGGGTGATGAAGCAACAGTCAGTATGGAGTTACTGGATGCAAAGTGCCTGTGGAACGACGCTGAGTATGAACAGGGACAGCGGGTCAGCGCTGATGGAAAATGCTATGAATGCAGCTTCGGCCGTTGGATAGAAGTGGAAGACTGATCCAGCCAGTCCCCACGATTCAGGTTACGATCCGGGCTGATCGAAAGTGGTAGTCATTACCGCCCTTCTCTATATCACCCATATGCAAGGGATAGTTTCCTGTTTGCCGGTCTTCAAAAAAGAACGTCAAGGTATGCCGGATCATGCCAAAAGCAAGCGTGTCCCAGGGAACGGTCTGTTCTGAAAACAGTTCCACAGTCAAGCTCTCCGGCCCCGGCGCAAAATCCAGATCCAGCAAGGATGAACGAAACAGCATAAACACCTGGTTGACATGGGGCAGGTTGATCACGACGTACAGGCCCTGGATGGCTACCCGGGCGTTGGCTTCCTCCATGGTCTCGCGCAATGCTGCCTCCGTGACAGTTTCACCCAACTCCATAAACCCGGCAGGCAGTGTCCAAAGACCCGAGCGTGGTTCAATCGCCCGCTTGCAGAGCAGTACTTGATCGTTCCATACGGGCATACAGCCGGTGACGATATTCGGATTTTGGTAATGGACCACTTCACAGGCGCTGCATACATAACGCTGCCGGTTATCGCCTGGAGGGACCATGCGTAGCACCTCTGCGCCACAATGACTACAGTAGTTCATGACGCTCCTGCATCTATTTTATTATCAGGTTTTTCAGATCCGTCCAGACATTATCCAGCATCATCCGCTGTGCCTTGCTGTTTGGATGGATTCCGTCACTCTGCATCAAATCGGGGTTGACGGCAATATCGGCCAGGAGGAAACGTCCCAGCACCACCTCATAGGTGTCCGCCAGCTTTTGATAAACCTGTTGGAACTTTGTATTGTAGGTCTGACCATAATTCGGTGGTAACTGCATGGGAATGAGCAAAACGCGGGTATGATTTTTCAGCAAACGTTCAATGATAAAAGAGAGATTGCGTGCCATTTCCTCCAACGCCAGGCCACGTAAGCCATCATTGCCGCCGAGTTCGATAATGGCGATATCCGCATGGTGAGCATGCAGCAACGCCTCAACACGGGCACTGGCGCCACGGCTGGTGTCACCGCTGATGCTGGCGTTTATGACCCGGTAATTATAACCTTGTTGCACCAATCTTTGCTGTAGCAGAGCAACCCAGCCGTGTTTCACGGAGATGCCATAACCGGCGCTGATGCTGTCTCCCAGGACGAGAATGGATCGATCGGCGGCATCCGCCGAAACAACATAACAGACAAGAAACATAATCAGGAGTCTTTGTAGCATGCCATCCACCTCAAGGCCTATTGTGCAGGCAGAAAAACTGGGAAAGCAAGTCACCAGTCCGGAAGGGCCGCTGACCATTCTGCAGGACGTTAATGTCACCATTCATGAAGGTGAAACGCTCGCTATTATCGGGGTATCGGGTTCGGGCAAATCGACACTACTTGGACTCATGGCCGGGCTGGATATTCCAAGCGAGGGCCGGGTAATTCTCGACGGGACCGATCTGGGCACACTGGACGAAGACGGTCGCGCCAGAATGCGCAACCACCGTGTCGGTTTTGTATTTCAATCTTTCCAGCTGCTGCCAAGTTTGACGGCCATCGAAAACGTCATGCTGCCCCTGGAGCTGGCCGGCGCCGCGGCGCCGGATGAAGAGGCGCGGCAAAGACTTAGTGAGGTCGGACTGGCACAGCGCCTGCACCACTATCCCACTCAACTCTCCGGGGGGGAACAGCAACGGGTCGCTATTGCCCGGGCCTTTGCCGGGGAACCCGGGATCCTGTTCGCCGATGAACCAACCGGTAATCTGGATCAAAAAACCGCAGGCCAGGTCATTGATTTGCTATTCAGGTTGAACAGTGAACACGGCACCACCCTGGTGCTGGTGAGCCACAATACGGCCATTGCCGATCACTGCAAACGGTGCCTCACGCTTGCCGGGGGTAAAATCACCTCAACACTGTCATGACACCTGCGATTAACCTCTCTTTAAGAGCACTGAAACGTGACTGGCGCGCCGGGGAGCTGCGGCTTATGACCATCGCTATAGTCATTGCCGTCGCCAGTTTAACTTCGGTCGGTTTCTTCACCGATAGGGTGCGCCGGGCCACTGAGTTGCACGCCACCGAACTTCTGGCCGCAGACCTGGTGTTACTTTCCGGCAGGCCGCTTACACAGGACGCCATCGATGCGGCCCATCAGGCAGGGCTGGTTACAACCCGGACCACAAGCTTTCGCAGTGTCGTGATTGCCGGTGAACAGTTACAGATGGCGGAGGTGAAGGCCATTGAAAAGGGTTATCCCATTCGCGGCACGCTGCGTATCAGCAACAGCCTGTTTGGCAAGGAGATCGTTACCGATGAGATACCGGCCCCGGGTACGGTCTGGGTGGATGCAAGACTGTTACAAAGCCTGGGCATGGGCATCGGCGCGCAGATAAACCTGGGCGCGACCACCTTCACAGTAACCAGGCTGCTCACCTATGAACCGGACCGGGGCGGAGATCTGTTCAATATAGCCCCCCGTCTGCTCATGAACAGGGCCGATCTGGCGGCAACGCGATTGATCCTGCCCGGCAGCCGCGTGCAATACCGCTTGCTCGCAGGAGGCAAGGTGAATGCTGTTGCTGCGTACCGCCATCGCATCGAAAACAAAAGCGACGATAATCTGAAAATACTTGGCATTCGGGATGCACGGCCGGAATTAAAATCCGCACTGCAACGCGCCGAACAGTTCCTGGGCCTGGCTGCCCTGGTCAGTATTGCCCTGGGCGGCCTCGCCGTGGCCATGTCGGCACAACGCTATGCGGTCAGACATTTCGATTACTGCGCCATGCTGCGTTGCCTCGGGGCCGGGCAACGCCACATCACCCGAATCTATCTCATCCAGCTCCTCGTCCTCTCCATCGGCAGCAGTCTGCTCGGTTGCGTGATGGGCTATGCCGCACAGGAGGGCCTTACCTCGCTCATGCCGGGCCTGAGCGGGGACAGCATCCCTGCCCCCTCGTTGAGACCGGTGTGGACCGGCTTCGCCACAGGGATCGTCACCACACTCGGTTTTGCCATGCCGCAGATCCTGCGTTTACGCTCCGTGCCGCCGCTGCGCGTCCTGCGCCGGGAGCTGGCGCCATTGCCGGTGAGCGCCATCGGTACTTATCTGATCGCCGTGCTGACGCTGGCCCTGCTCACGCCCTGGCAGTCGGGTAACCTGCGCCTCACGCTCTATACCTTTCTCGGCATACTTCTCACCGCCGTGATCCTGGCCGGATGCGCCCATGTGATGATCCGCTGGCTCAACCGGCTGCGTTCACGGGTCGGCGTCGCCTACCGCTACGGCCTGGCCAACATCGCCCGGCGCAAAAACCGAAGCATTGCCCAGATCCTGGGGATTGGACTGGGTGTCATGATCCTGCTACTGCTGACCCTGATTCGCACCGATCTGCTGGAGAACTGGAAAAACAGATTGCCTGAAGGGACGCCAAACTATTTCCTGATCAACATCCAGCCCGATGAAGTCAAGCCGCTGCAAGCGTTTCTGCAACGTCATGCCGCCCTGGCGGCAGACATCTACCCCATGATCCGTGGACGCCTGATTGCAATTAACGGCCAGGCTGTGGATCCGGACCATTATCGGGATCAACGGGCAAAACGACTGGCGAATCGCGAATTCAACCTCTCCTGGGCCGAAGCGTTGCAATCCGACAACCGGCTGGTAGCGGGAAAATGGTGGTCCGGGGTAAAAACGGACAGGGTCATGTTTTCGGTCGAGCAGGGGGTAGCGAAGACCCTGGGGTTTGACATGGACGATGCCCTGACCTTCTCCATTGGCGGGCGGGAAGTCACCGGCAAAGTGACCAATGTACGCCGGGTGGACTGGGACACGTTTAATGTAAATTTCTTTGTGATCGCCAATCCGGGGTCACTGGACGATTATCCCGGCACCTACATCACCAGTTTCTATTTACCCCCGCATAAAAGAGATCGGCTAATCGGGCTCGTCAAGCGCTTTCCAAGCACCACGGTCATCGATGTCGACGCCCTGCTCGGACAGGTAAGGGCCATCATGCGACAGGTCATCAAGACGGTCGAGTTCGTGTCCGGGTTTACCCTGCTGGCGGGCTTGGTGGTGATGCTGGCGGCCCTGCAAACCACTTATGACGAACGCAGACAGGAATCGGCCCTGTTGAGCGCCCTGGGCGCAAACCGCAGGCAACTGCTGTCCGGCCTGATCGCGGAATTTATCTGCCTCGGGCTGGTCGCGGGCCTTCTCTCCGCCTTCTGCGCAACCGTGGTGGAATTAATCCTGGCGGAGTTTGTATTTAAAATGGAAATTATCATCAACCCCTGGATATGGCTGATCGCCCCGCTGCTATGTACGCTGGTGATA
Source organism: Gammaproteobacteria bacterium (assembly GCA_046757565.1). Taxonomy (GTDB): domain Bacteria; phylum Pseudomonadota; class Gammaproteobacteria; order Eutrophobiales; family Eutrophobiaceae; genus JBHHYN01. Next base: position 20,993 of record JBHHYN010000010.1, read on the forward strand.
GTGTTGGGAGGACTGGCGGGGACATGGAAGGTATTGTATACGCCACCTATTGAATCTTTGCGGCAAGTGTAAAACAGAAAGCATATTGGAAAAGGAACTTTATCCCTTGATGCAATCAATGTATAACTAAACAGTTGTGGATGCAGTCAGCGATTTGCTTCAACACCGCGGGAAAGGCCTAAACACAGCTTTTTTAATGTACAATAAATCTACTTTTGCATGCAGGCTCAGGTTAATCTGGTAACTGTTAAGGTAGATGATTAAGCCTATTTACTGAATGGTATGGGTAAGCAGAGAACAGTACAGAAACCAAAAAGACCCAAAAAGGATGCCATACTGGATGCAGCCTCCCGCATGTTTTTAGAGCGGGGTTATCATGCAACAAGCATTACCGAAATGGCCAGGCAGGCCCGCATATCGAAAGAAACCGTTTACCGATATTTCAAGAGCAAGGATGGGTTATTTGCTGCCGTTATTGACAAGGAATTGCCTTCCTATAGAGACGTATTAAATATATCCGATATTGAAAGCGAGGAAATGGAAATAAGTGAAGTACTGATCCGTGCGGGCACAAAATTGCTGACTATACTGACGTCTGATCATGCCATGGCATTACGTCGAATGATATTTTATGAAAGCTTGAAGAGGCCGGATCTTGGTCACTACTATTATTCTTTCGGCCCGGTAAGGGGATATAAATCGTTTGAATCATATTTTTCCCGCTACAGACACAAAGGAAAGGAAAGCAGCTTTGATCCAAAGGATTTGGCCCGATATTTCACAGGCATGTTATTGCATAAAACAATCCTGCAATGCGAATGCTGTGTTATAAAAAACCCGAGCAAACAGAAAATTAAAAAACTTGTACAACAAGTGGTCCGGGATTTTCTTCTTGCTTTTTATAAGTAAGACCATCCAATTAAAAAACGGCAGATCCGTGCGATTTGTCCCCTGGTGAGTAAGACTCGGGCCCAGGTCAGGGATATTTCGCAAACCCGGACCGGCCTGGAACTCGTTCTATATTGGGTTTCCCGTTTATTCAAGCTTGACATGGCTATGGATGGCAAATAGTATCTAATTCAATTCATACCGAACGGTTTGGTTCGATATTGATTACAAACAAGGGGGGCCATTATGTCAGGTAAACCAACCATGAATCCGGTGCAGTGGTTCTGCGCCTTCATCGTTCTTTTTTCTTTCAACCTGGACGCAGCCGTACTCGAAGAGGTGGTCGTCACCGCGCAAAAGCGCGAGCAATCCCTGCAGGACGTCAGCGCCGCGGTGTCAGCGGTCGGCATGGATCGGCTGCAGGCCGGCAATATCGATAATATCGAAGACCTGCAGCGCATCGTGCCGAGCATCACCCTGGGCAACGATTTCAACATGGCCAAGTTGTTCATCCGTGGCGTCGGCGCCAACACCTCCACCACCGGCAGCCAGCCCGGTGTGGCGATGCACGTCGACGGCGCCTATGTGGCACGGGCGGAGGCCCAGCTTACCTCGCTGTTCGACCTGGAGCGGGTCGAGGTGCTGCGCGGACCCCAGGGCTCACTCTACGGACGAAATGCGGTGGGCGGGTCCATCAATCTCATCACTGCCAAGCCGACCGAGGAGTTCGAGGGCTACGGCCGCGTCACCGTCGGCGATTATCAGATGATCAACACCGAGGGCGCGGTCAGCGGTCCGATTACAGACCGCATCCTCGGGCGTATCGCCTTCAAGACCGAGGGCCGCGGCGGCTACGGCGTCAATCCGGTGACCGGCAACGAGGTCGATGACCTGAGCCGCAGGATGTTCCGCTCGGAACTGCAGATCAACTTCACCGATGACATCGATCTGCTGGCCACCGGTGAGTATTACGTTCAGGATGATGCCTCCCGCGCCCTGAAATTCCGGGCCAGGGCCTTCCCGGGCGTAGCCAGGCTGGCCTCCCCCGGCGTTGGCGGGTTCGCCTCCAGGCGCCGTGACCTGGCCGCCGAGGTCGATCCGGCCACCTACACCGAGACCTGGTCCGTAACCGGCATCATCAACTGGCGGTTGAACGACAACATCACCCTCACCAGCATCACCAACTACCGGGACTTCGACGCCTTTCTCACCCAGGACCTGGATATCTCCGCCATCGTCAACAGCCTGGCGACCACCGGTTTTAACACCACCGTGCAGAGGCGCGACGTGGAGAGCCAGCAAGAGAGCGAGGAGATACAGTTCAAGTTTCGAAACGACTGGCTCAACGCCGTCACCGGCTTTTTCTATTTCAACGAGGACCAGCAGCCGGTGGATACGGTCGGTCTGGGCGCCGTGATCGGTCAGCCGCAGACCGTGACGACACTCACTACGCTCGCCACGCTCCCCCCGTTTCCTCCCATCGGGCCAACCAGCCTGGAACTCGACGGGACCTTTGTCCCAGGTGTAGCCATCGACCCGAACCTGGCGCTGGACCTGTGTAACACCTTCCAGCACGTAAACTCGGGGATAGTCGGTCAGACGCCCCTGGCACCGAAACGGGTCTGCATCGAGTCGGCCCTGAGCAGCGAGGTGTTTGCCTTGTTCGGGCAGTTCACCATTAACCTCGGCCGCTTTTTCGACGGCCTCGATGGCGTCTCCCTCAAACTCGGCGGCCGCTACAGCCACGAGGAGGTCACCTCGGCCAACCCCTCCATCATCATCGCCCGTAATGGTCAGGGACCGGTTATCCAGACCACGACAGCGGGATCATTCAATAAGAGGACATTCAGAGACTTCACCCCGGAGATCGGCATGGAGTGGCGCGCGACCGACAATTTGTTGCTCTATTATACCTACTCCGAGGGCTTCAAGGCCGGCGCCGGCGAGAATGCGGTCCCGAATCCGGTGACAACGCCCCTCTCCGCCATTGTCAGCCCAGAAGAGATTCAGAACAACGAGTTCGGCCTCAGGAGCACCTGGTTCGACGACCGCCTGGCGGTCAATATCGCGGGTTATTTCTACGACTCCCAGGGCCAGCAGATCAACAAGACGCAAGCGGGCGGTCCCGCCGGGTTCACCACCATCTTCCAGAATGTAAAATCAACCTCCGCCAAGGGTGTCGAGGTCGAGTTCTTCGCGGAGGTCACGGACTGGCTGCGGCTGAGCGGTTCCACCGCCTATAACGATGCCCAGTACGACAACTTCTTGACCAACGACCCGCTCAACCCCAAAAATATTCAAACGCCGGGTCCACCGGGCTTTCTCCTTGGCGATCCGACCGGCTTCAACCCGGCTGAACCACAGGTCCAGCTGGCCGGCAACCCGTTGCGGAATTCGCCGCGATGGTCCGCGAACCTGCATGGAGAGATCGATATCCCGGGGCTGGCGCTGCCCTACGCGGGCCATCTCACGCTCATGGGCGATGCCTCCGCCAAAGATGCGGTCTTTTTCACCGAGTTCAACCGCTCCATCGAAGGCTCGGCGCCCTACCTCCTGGGTGACCTGAACCTGCGTTACAGCTCCGGCAATGACAAGTTGACGGCAGATTTCTGGGTGAAGAACATCGGCGACGTGATCCGCGCGTCCAGCACCTTCCAGCTGGCGACGGCGCGCACCATCGGCGTCACCTATCTGCCGCCCAGGACCTACGGTTTTACCCTCGGCTACAAGTTCTGAGCACAGACAGACCGCAACCTTCGGGGCACCCTGCTGAAAAGCGGGGCGCCGCCTCCCTGCTGCATCAATCTATGGCCTATACTTCAGGATAATCTGCTACTCAGGGGTTACCCGGGAGGGTCCGATGCCGCCGAAGAGAGGAGAACCGGACAGGGAGCGCCTGGACCGGGTCATCGCCGGGGCGCGGCGCGCCCGGCAGGATCGCGAACACGCCTATCGGGAACAGGCGTTGAAGCTGTATGCCTGGGTTTGTGGCCGCTGCGGGCGCGAATTTGACCGCAACAACCTGCACGAACTCACCGTGCATCACCGCGATCACAACCACGACAACAATCCTCCGGACGGCAGTAACTGGGAACTGCTGTGTCTCTACTGCCACGACAACGAACATGCCCGCACTGTCGATGCAGCAGCGGCCGGGACGATGCCGGACAGCAGGCAGGAAGCGGCCGCCGCCACCCACAGGCCGTTCGCCAATCTCAAGGCGATGTTAACAGAAGGAGCAGAGGAAACTCACGGCGACAAGAGCAAATAAGCGTGACGGGAGCCAAGCTCTATTCAAGCCTGATGTCGTCCTCCTGCCGCCAGGGGGGGCTGACGATCGCCATAAACTGCAGCTCGTCCTCTCCTGTGTTCTCGATGGACTGTATCGATTCAGCCGGGATATAGATGGTATCACCGGCGCTCACATTGCGTGGTTCGCTATCGATAAGCATACGGCCGTAGCCTGCGAGGATGAAATAGACTTCTACCTGTTTGAGTTTATGCCGGTAGGTGCGTTCACCGGGCTGGACCCCGGCGATGGCGATGGAATAGGGCAGGTCCAGCGCATCATCCACTGGATGCAATAATTCACGGATCCGGCAACCGTCATTGGCGGTAAATTCCTGGCACTCACTTAATCTTTTTACAAACACCCTGCTCTCCTATATAACTGATTCTATGCTTAAGTATACCGGTAACAGAGCCTACCGGCACGGCACAGCGCCTTGTACGGGTATATTAATCACCAACCTGGGTACACCGGAGGATCCGTCACCGCCGACGGTACGCCGCTATCTGGCCGAGTTCCTCTCTGATGCGCGGGTCATCGAGTTACCAAAACCGATCTGGTGGCTGATTCTGCATGGCTTTATTTTGCGGTTCAGACCGCGCCGCGCCGCCGCAGCCTACCGGAAGATCTGGGCTGATACGGGTTCGCCGCTGTTGGACATTGCGAAAAAACAGGCCGCCGCCATACAGAACCTGTTAACGCATCGCTGCCCCGGTCCTGTACAGGTAACACTCGCCATGCGTTATGGCAACCCATCCATTGCCTCCGCCCTGGAGAAATTACGTCAAGCCAATGCCAGACGATTACTGGTTCTCCCGCTCTACCCGCAATACTCCGCTACGACAACGGCATCGACCTTCGATGCGGTGACCAGCGTCCTGAAGAACTGGCGCTGGTTGCCGGAATTGCGCATGGTAAGTCACTATCACGATGATCCCGGCCACATCGATGCACTGGCGGAAAGCATTCGCGCTCACTGGGCACAGCAGGACCGGGCTGATAAATTACTGTACTCTTTCCATGGTCTGCCAAAGCGTTATTTTCTGGCCGGTGATCCCTACTATTGTGAATGCCGGAAGACAGCGCGGCTGGTGGCCGAACGATTGGGAGTGGATGACGATAGTTGGGAGGTCTCTTTTCAGTCACGCTTCGGCCTGCAGGAGTGGCTCAAACCCTACACGGACAGACTCCTGATAGAATGGGCAAAATCGGGCATTACAAGTGTCGATGTTATCTGCCCCGGCTTTTCAGCCGATTGTCTGGAGACCCTGGAAGAGATAAATCTGCAAAACAGAAAAAGATTTCTGGCAGCAGGAGGGAAACGTTTCTCATACATCCCCGCATTAAACGACCAACCGGCACACATCACGGCCCTGACTGATTTGATCATCAAACATTGCCAGGGCTGGCCCGGCTTTTCCGGTGACTGGGATGAAAACAGGATGAAGGATGAGTTACAACAGAGTGCGGAAAGGGCACACCAAGTGAAGAACAAAACATAATCACCACGGAGACATGGACTAATCAGTAAATCTGCCATCAAGATATATGGCGTTTAAGTTCTTTGCCGGAAATGAAAGTTCCCCCTGATGAAAGGTCTGTGAGCTGAATTATCTGGTGATCTTCATTGTATATAAGCGCATGCGTTCTCGATACTTCGCGCAAAGCAGCGTCGATCTTAACTATGCTATCAGCACCCCGGCCAATGATGTTACGGCCTTTTCGCAGAACCGTTTTTTTACCAGATTGATCAATGAACACTATCTTGTCGCCGGAGGCAACAAGCTGGCACTTGTATTCGGAAAGTTTCATGTCCAGTTTTGTTCCGGGTATCACCATGATCTTTACCGCCTCGCCTTTGGGAAGTCTTTCAAATTCATCCTCTTTCTGCTCTGATGTCACAGATCCGGTTGGTAAGTGCACAGGACTCCATGTGGCCCCAAACTCAGGATTCTGGCTTTTACCTTCCGCAGATGTGGATTCAAGGGATGTTTCCTTTTCTACACGGATATAACCGATTGTTTCCTGTAGCGCTGTCAGATACTTCAGGTATTTTGACAATGCAATCGTGCGTAGTGGATTAAATTTCTCGTCATTTTCGTTCAGCACCTTGATGATGTCACGCCAGTTGTGGTCCTGTGAAAAAATCAGGGTGTCCAGTTCACGCATGGCACGATCGATTGTTTCAGGATCTTCAATGGTTTGTGAAAGGATGGAAAAAAACGAATCTTTACTATTTGCGACAGCCTCTTCTTCGTCCTTCAGTTGCTCCATTGAAAGCTTTAGCAGATCCGATATTTTTGTGGAAGGGATGGCCGTTCTGCCAGCCATGCTGAATTCAAAATCGGCTTCCGAGTTGAATTTCAATATTGTCCCGTCTATCTCAAGCTCCAGAGGTTTTGTAAAGAATTTATCAAGCATGGGCGGGTAAAGGAGTGACGGATTGGAAGGATTAATCCAGCTAAGGCATATTCATCGGCTGTTTTTACGTCAGTAAATCCAGTGCATCATCATTACCATCCAATAGAAAAACATGGTCTATAGTTGGCGGATCACACTCCTCCCCGCTGTATTGGGAAATTAAATCGTCGCAACAGGGACTACAGCCCGGGGTGAAATAGATGGTGATCCTGCCATCTTTATATTCATTGTCAGATAACAGTGCCATATCCTCCGGACCATCAGCCGCTATAAACAGCTTTTCAAACCGTTTTTCCAGCGTCTCCAGGACGCGTTGTTCTTCAATCTGCTCAGTTGTAAGCAACACCTTATTCCAAGCCATCGGATCCCCTCCCCCTCAACAGATCAACATTTATTGAATAGTGTAGTCCCTTTTACGCGTTTTACACGTTTCACATGTATTAGTAGAATGGCACTTAGTTTGAATCAATAGGGTCAGTTTCGATTGATTTGTGGTTAATCAAATAGTTAAATTATCCCTGACTTTGTCAAATCCTTGAGTTTATCTTTATCGTAACCAAGCAGGTCACGATAAATCTCCCCGTTGTGTTGCCCCATTTCGGGACCCGGCCACTTTACCTGGCCTGGCGTTTTAGATAATTTCGGAAAGATATTCTGCATTTTAAGATTATCGTATCGGGGATGATCGACATCGATGATAGTATCCCGTGCCTGGTATTGGGGATCTTCCAGCATATCCGCTGCACGGAAAATCTTGCCTGCTGGGACCGCATGCTCTTCAAGCAGATTCAGTAGTTCATCGACGTTGAATTGTTTCGTCCATGTGGCAATCAGTTCATCCAGCTGTTTCTGATTGGCGCCGCGGGCATTATGGGTATTATATAATGGATCCTGCGCCAAATCGCTGCGTTGCATGGCCTCGCAAAGGCGTTTGAAGACGCTGTCCTGGTTGGCACCGATAAGGACCATCTGATCGTCTGCCGTCGGATAGACATTAGATGGGGCCAGTCCCGGCAGGATCGAACCGGTGCGTTCCCGGATATGACCTGCCTGGGTATATTCCGGCACGGTCGATTCCATGATGGCCAACACTGCTTCATAGATAGCGGAATCGACCACTTGCCCCTGTCCGTTATGTTCGCGGCTCTGTAACGCGGCCAACGAGCCGATGCAGGCGAACATGGCCGCCAGAGAGTCGCCGATACTGACTCCGACCCGGCTGGGAGGCGTGGCGGGATCACCCACAATGTAACGCAACCCGCCCATGGCTTCTCCGATACCGCCATAACCGGCACGGGAAGAGTAGGGTCCGTCCTGGCCATAGCCGGACACGCGGGTCATGATGATGCCGGGGTTAATTGCCGATAGTTCACCGTAACCCAGCCCCCATTTTTCCATGGTTCCCGGCCGGAAATTCTCCAGCACGATATCCGACAGCTTAATCAGGTCCATCATGACCGCCCGGCCCGGCCCAGTACGGACGTCCAGGGTAATGCATTTTTTGTTGCGGGCGATGATCGGCCACCAGATGGGCAACTCCCTGCCCCAGTCACGCATGGGATCGCCCCTGCCGGGTAACTCAATTTTTATTACTTCCGCACCCAGATCAGCCAGCAACTGGCCACAGAAAGGGCCGGCAATGATTTGCCCCAGTTCAATGACGCGGATACCTTGTAAAGGACCGTCGTTATTTTTTATTGTTTCAGTCCTCCCCTTGTCATGACCGGTTATTCCATTACCTCAACACCGCGCCAGAACGCAATATAACCTTCTATATTCTTCGCCGCATCTTTCGGTTCCGGGTAATACCAGGCGGCATCCTTGTTGGTTTCTCCATTGACAACAATATCATAATAACTGGCCATACCTTTCCAGGGACAGGTACTGTGCGTATCGCTTTCCTTGAAGTATTCCTTATTCATCGAATCGGCGGGAAAGTAGATATTTCCTTCCACGGTTTCATAGGTGGTGCTTTCCGCCAGAACTGTACCATTCCAAACTGCCTTTGCCATAGTTTGCTCCTCCGTCAGGTGTTATCAATTCATTGCCGATAATCAAGCATCACCATAGATGGTTACCATTATCTTTCTGGTATGCGGATGCTGTCTATGTTCCCACAGATAGATGCCCTGCCAGGCGCCCAGCACACATCGGCCGTTATCTACAGGCAAGTTTAAATGACTATCGGTCAAGATACTACGGACATGCGCCGCCATATCGTCCAGACCTTCGGTTGTATGCGCGAACATGGGATCACCATCCGGTGCAAGACGGCCCATGAACCGTTCCAGATCGGCACGTACTGCTGGATCGGCATTTTCACAAAGCATCAGGGAAGCACTGGTATGCAGGATAAATATATTACACAACCCTTGCTGTATCCCCGATTGCCTGACAAGATCATCGATATCCCCGCTGATCTCGATACTACTGCGCCCCGGGGTCCTGATCTCGATTGTCTGCTGTACTACCAACACTAACCGCCTGAATTGTCCTCATCCGAGGTCAGGCGCGCCGTAATTAATCCATAGAAGCTGCTCTCGCCCTTGAAAAGCCAGCCCAGATGTTCAGCGCAGCCGCGACAGAGTACAATCTGCCATTTATAGCCGGTGAACCAGGTGTATTCGGCTGTTGCCGAACCGAAGACTGAACAACCCTGTGCATTTTGAAAACAGCCAAAATGAAAACTTATTCCACCAGGATTAGACCGGTTATGGGTATGGCTGCCATGGACTGAAATGCGTTGATCATCGTCCGTAATAATATGCCGGCAACTGCGGCAGCGGATTTTCCTGCCTTTGCCTGTGTCTGACGGCTTGCTTAATTCCTTTACCACCTCATCGAGATCGCTGGACGCCGCATCGAAACAGTACCAGGGAATTGTCATGTCCATATCGGGAGTGGACCTCATACAAGCATACGTATACCGGCAATTGCTATAACCACAGTAAATATACGCCGCACCAATTCAACTGGCAAACTGTGGGCAAGCCTTGCTCCTACAGTTGCAAATAATACACTGGTGATGGCAATACCGATGACAGCCGGCCAGTAAATATAGCCAATAGCGCCTTCGGGAAGGTGCTGATTATTCCAGCCGGTCATCATCATGGCCGATGCACCGGTCAATGCAATAGGCAGAGTACATGCCGATGATGTCGCCACGGCATTACGGATATTCACATTACACCATAGCAGGAACGGGACAGTGATGCTCCCTCCCCCAATACCGAGAATGGTCGACAAGCCACCGATGCCACTGCCGGCAAGCAGTAACCCGGCATTGGCCGGCAGACTGCGTCGTGGCGATGGTTTTATCCCCGTACCAATCTGCAGGGCAACAATACATTCAAACATACCAAACCCTGTTTGCATCACATTGCTGGCCAGTTGATCGGCAATCAATGCGCCAATCACGCCGCCGATGACGATTCCCGGCACCAGCAGTACCAGTTTCGACCACAGGACAGCGCCCTTTTTATGATGGGCATAGACGGATGAAAGGGAGGTGAAAACAATCGTCGCCAGGGACGTCGCTATGACCATATGCATGAGGACCTCTGCCGGAAAGCCCTGCCGGATGAAGAGAAACAGCAGGACAGGTACAATAATTATCCCCCCGCCAATCCCCATTAAACCCGCTATACTCCCTGCAACAGCACCAACCAACAGATAAAGCGCAAATATGGTTAAATCGATCTGAGTGGGCATGTTTGACCATCCGCAATACTATTCAATAAAATTTGTTTGTTTTATGCATTATTACACATACACTGAATCTAATGGTTACGCCGGGGTCAGATAAATAGAACCTGTGGCGTTTCGATTCAAATATGCTTGATTTATATAAATAACCCGGCACCAAACGACCAAATTTCAGTGTGATGCTTATTCATATCTATTATCTCTCTCCAACCCTTGGTCAACCTCCCGGGATTTTCATAAGTCATTTTCAAATTTTATAATCTCTGCTTCCTCTGTGGTGAATCAGATAGTTAAACGGGCGGTCAGTCATTCACTGTTTTTTATTTTAGCGGGCAGCATGCTGTTATCCATGGACCCGGCCGCAGCAGCGACTCTGGAACAACAGCGCGAGCAGTTTATTCATGCAAAAAACGCCCTTCGCGCCAGGAAAATCAAGACCTTTAAAAAGCTGGCAAAACAGCTAAAAGACTACCCCTTGTATCCCTATCTACTGCACGATTACCTGCGCACTCGCTTGTGGAAGGCCAGGGACAGGGAGGTCATAGGCTTTCTGAAGCGTTATGGAGACCTGCCCATGGCCAACGACCTGCGGCGTGACTGGCTTAAATATCTCGCCAAACGTGGACGCTGGCAGAGCTATCTTGAAAACTATACGCCCCAGGACGATGAGGTGCTGCAATGCAATTACCTGAATGCACGGCTCAATACAAACAATATGGCTTACTTGCTTGAAGACATACGTAGCCTGTGGCTATCGGGAAATTCGTTGCCTCCCCAATGCGATGCCGCGTTTAAGCTCCTTTATAAAAGTGAATTAATGACCGATCAACTGGTGTGGAACCGGATCAGGCTTGCCATGGAAAACGGGAAAACCAGCCTCTCCAAATACCTGAGCAGACGCCTTAATAAGAGAGACAGAAAGTGGGTCGCACGCTGGATAGCCACCCACCACAACCCCTCAAAATGGACTCACAAACCGCGCTATAAGGACCTCCCCGTTGCCCGGGAGATCCTGGCTCATGGCGTTATACGACTGGCCTACAGAGACATCGGCAAGGCGATAAAACGGTGGAACAGATTACAATCATCATTCCATTTCCTTCCTGAGGAAACAGTCAAGGTTGAACGCACACTGGCCGTAACGGCTGCCAGGAATGGTCATAAAAAGGCCCGGCTATTGCTGGACCGCATCGATAACTCACAGATTGATAGAGAGATATTTCACTGGCGTCTCGTCACCGCGCTGGATCGCCGTGACTGGCAGGAGCTGCTTAAGTGGACGTCGGGTAGTCCCCCGGTTGACGCCATACATTCGAGCTGGCTTTACTGGCACGCACGCGCACTGGAGGAGACGGGCGATACCGGAAAGGCGGAGGAAATCTTCAGGATCGTTGCCGGCGAACGCGATTACTACGGATTTCTTGCAGCGGATCATGTTGGTCTGGCGTACAGGATGAACCACCACTCTTTACCGGAAGACCTGGAAGAGTGGCAGAATATCTCACAAAAACCTGCTATTGTCCGTGCCCGCGAGTTATATCACCTGGGCATGGTCTATTCCGCCCGGCGTGAGTGGCATCATGCCTTCAATAATATGACCAGTTACCAGATGCAGATTGCCGCCGCCATTGCCGCCAACTGGGGCTGGCACGACCGCGCCATCCTGACCCTGGGTAAGGCCCGCGCCTATGATGATTTAGTCCTGAGGTTTCCATTACCCTATGAGAAGATCATCAAGAAAAATGTCAAAAAAAGGAAGCTTGATCTGAGTTGGGTTTACGCCCTGATCAGGGCCGAGAGCGTATTTATGGAAGATGCCCGCTCACCGACCGGCGCGCTGGGATTGATGCAGGTGATGCCCGCTACGGGCAGACAGACTGCCAGGGCCATTGGCTGGAAACATTTTCATACAAGATACCTGCTTCACTCCAATAAAAATATTCCCATTGGCGCCACCTATTTGAGACAAATGTATGATAAATTTCACGCGAATATGATCGTCGCAACGGCCGCATACAACGCGGGGCCTAATAATGTCAAAACATGGCTGCCCAAAAAGGGATGTACTGAACCGGATATATGGATCGAGAAAATTCCATTCAATGAAACCAGGCGATACGTACGGCGTATACTCTATTATGCCAGTATCTATGACTGGCGAATGCAACGGAAGATTATTCCGGTACAACAGAGGATGGCAATGGTTATCCCTGCAAAACATGAATTACTGGCCGAACAGACTTGCCCTGAAAACCTGGTGTCACAAAAATGATAATTAACAAAATCTGTATCCTTGGAGGCAGTGGATTCGTTGGACGCACACTTGCCAACCGCTTGACCAAAGACGGTTATCAGCTTCGTGTCCTGACCCGGGACCGCGAGGCCAATCGCAACGACCTGATCCTGTTACCGACTCTGGAGCTTAACGAAGCCAATATCCACGATCCGGAGCAGTTAAAACAGCAGTTTGCCGGCTGCGATGCCGTCATCAATCTGGTGGGTATCCTCAACGAACGCGGCAACTCCGGTGCCGGGTTCCGCTTCGTCCATGTCGATCTTGCCGAAAAAGTTATTGAAGCCTGTCAGGCAAACGGTATCAGAAGATACCTGCACATGAGCGCGCTCAATGCGGATGCCAAAAAAGGGCCCAGCCATTATCTGCGCACCAAGGGCGAAGCGGAAGATAGGGTACATGCGGCGCAAGGTATTGCTGTTACCAGCTTCAGGCCATCTGTAATATTTGGCGCCAATGACAGTTTTTTTAACCGTTTTGCCGGGCTGCTGAAATTGACACCCGTGGTCTTTCCACTTGCCTGCGCACAGGCGCGTTTTGCGCCGGTATATGTGGAAGATGTTGCGGAAGCGTTCAGCAGGGCCTTGACCGATCCGGACAGTTATGGGCAACGCTATGAACTATGCGGTCCCAAAGAGTATACCCTGCTGCAACTGGTCCGCTACACAGTCCGCTGCACCGGCAGAAAACGCGCCATCATTGCGTTATCGGACATTGTCTCAAGGGTGCAGGGCACACTGTTTGATGTTGCGGGTTTTGCCTTCAATATCCTGGGGTTGGAAAAACCGTTTTCTACAGACAATTATCTTTCGACGAAAGTCGATAGTGTGTGTAAATGTAATGACCTGCAAATACTGGGAATTACAGCTACTGCCCTGGAAGGGGTAGTCCCGCACTATCTATCAAAACAGTTGCAACGTACGCACTATAACGACTATAGACAATATCCCCGGCGCAACAACGAACTCTAAAAAGATGTTTCCAACCCCCCTGCACGCCCATAAGACGTACATGGTTTCCCGCTTTAGTGTGATCACAGCGGACGACACGGCGTGGTCATGCCGATTGAGCAGCATGAATCCTATGTGTACGTGGAACGGGAACAAGCTTACAAGACAAACCATTCATTTCCCTTCTCTTCAGGGAGTCTGGTCGCCGCATGACACGCATCAGGCGGTCAAACATGGCTGACCGGGACGATTCGGCAAGCATAGAAATATCTCGGCACAGTACTCCTACGTCGATCTACTCATGGCTGATGCAGCTTGTAGGTGTTACAGCAGAGGAGGTCCGTCCGGTTTGCTGGGCCTTTAGCTACTTTTTTTTCCTGTTGTGCAGTTATTACATCCTGCGCCCCATACGGGATGAAATGGGCATCGCCGGCGGGGTGGAGAACCTGCAGTGGTTGTTTACCGGCACTTTTGTAGCGATGCTCGCCGTTGTCCCGTTGTTTGGCTGGATATCTTCCCGTTACCCGAGACAGAAATTTCTGCCTTATATCTATCTCTTCTTTATTGTCAATCTACTGCTGTTTTTCATGTTGTTCCAGTCAGACATCAGTCGCCCTTACGTCGCCCGGATCTTCTATATCTGGGTCAGTGTCTTCAACCTGTTCGTGGTATCGGTATTCTGGAGCTTCATGGCGGACATCTTCAATAACGAACAGGCAAAACGCCTGTTTGGTTTCATTGCCGCAGGCGGAACCAGCGGCGCCTTGGCCGGGCCGTTCCTGACTACCATTCTGGTTGAACAGTTAGGCCCCGAAAACCTGATGCTCCTCTCTGCGCTGCTCCTGGGCTGGGCCGTGTTGTGCATACAACAACTCAATAAATGGCAAATGAATCAGAGTCTGAACAAAGCCGGACCGGCGACAGCAACGGACAAGGATCGGGTGCATAATATCCCTATGGGGGGCGGGATATTTGCCGGGATTCGTCTGGTCTTTAATTCTCCTTACCTGTCAGGGATCTGCCTGTTGATTCTGCTGTATACGACCCTGTCAACCTTTATCTATTTCCAACAGGCACAGATCATCCGCGACAGCTTTTCCGATCCCCCGGCCCGCATCAAGATGTTCGCCAGCATTGATCTCGCGGTTAACGCCCTGACAATCGGGATCCAGCTCTTCCTTACCGGGCGCATCGTGAAAAGGTTTGGTATAGCCACGACCCTGGCATTGATCCCGCTGTGTCTGGCCGTTGGATTTATATCCCTGTGGTATGCACCTGTGTTAATGGTGCTGGTTGTCGTGCAGGTCACGCGACGTGCCGGTAATTATGCCATCATGCGGCCTGCCCGTGAAATGCTCTATGTCGTCCTTGGCAAGGAAGAAAAATACAAGGCCAAAAACTTCATCGATACCGCCGTCTACCGGGGCGGAGACGTCTTTGGGGCCTGGGTCTATGCCGGTCTGCGCGGGATTGGACTCACTCTTTCAGGCATCGCCCTGATCGCCGTGCCTGTCGCGGCCATGTGGGCATGTGTTGCATTCAAACTGGGCAAGAGGCAGGAACAACTGGCGTTGCAGACGTCAGAGAAAACTATACCGGAGGAGATCAGCTAATGAATAGGAACGGATCATCGCTATCAAGAAGAGCGTTATTACAGGCCCTTTGCACTACAACGGCAGCATTAAACCTGTCACCGCGGCTGCTATTTGCTGAAACCCTGGAGAAGATTATCCGTCATATCCCCGGCACGCGGGAACCGCTGGCCATCATCGGCGTGGGTTCATCCCTTACCTTCGATATCGACAGCGGCGCTATCAATCGGTCCCAACTCATACCGGTGATGCAGACCTTCTTTGATGGGGGCGGTCAAGTGATCGATACTTCACCCATGTATGGCAATGCCGAGACAGTCATAGGCAAACTGCTCGGAGCGGTTACCGGCATGGAAAAACCGTTCCTCGCCACCAAGGTATGGACCTTTGGCAAGGCAGACGGGATCAGACAGATGCGGCGTTCCATGCAGCGCATGGGAGTCAGGGTGATGGATCTGATGCAGATCCACAATCTGCGCGACTGGAAAGTCCATATCGCGACACTCAGAGACTGGAAACAACAGGGAAAGATCCGTTATACCGGAATTACCACCTCCCACGGCATGAACCATGAGGAACTTGAGATGATATTAAAAACAGAAGCGCTGGACTTCGTACAGTTCAGTTACAATATAGAAAATCGTGTGGCGGAACAACGATTGTTACCCATAGCGAAAGATAAGGGTATTGCCACTCTAATCAACCGCCCTTTCCAGCGGGGATATCTGTTTCGCAAGATTAAAGGTAAACCCCTGCCCGGCTGGACGTCAGAGTTTGACTGCAACAGCTGGGGACAGTTCTTTCTGAAATTTGTTGCTTCCCACCCTGATGTCACCTGCATTATCCCTGCAACATCAAAGTTGAAGCACATGATTGACAACATGGCGGCGGGATTCGGGCGTCTGCCCGATGCCGGGATGCGACAACGTATGCTTCAATATATGGCCTCACTCTAGACATCAAGTAAATTCCAGGCATAGGAGCTTGTACAGGCGAATGAACAAACTACTGCAAGCGGATTAATGAAAATCTATCAAGTTGGTGGCGCTGTTCGCGATAAACTGCTCGGCCTGCAGGTAAAAGATCGTGACTGGGTGGTAGTCGGGAGCACAGCGGAAGAGATGCTGTCCCTGGGTTATCAGCCCGTTGGCAAGGCGTTCCCGGTATTCCTGCATCCAGAGACCCATGAAGAATATGCCCTGGCCCGCACGGAGCGCAAGACCGGCCCCGGCTATAAGGGTTTCGCCTTCGATACAGCGGCCGATGTCTCGCTGGAAGAGGATCTAAAACGGCGTGATCTGACCATTAATGCCATCGCCGAAGATGAACAGGGTAATCTTACCGATCCCTTTCACGGCAAGGCGGATCTTGATGCGGGGATCATCCGGCATGTCTCGCCGGCATTCGTGGAAGACCCGCTACGGGTATTGCGGGTGGCGCGATTTGCCGCACGATTTGGATTTACTATTGCCGATGAGACCAGACACCTCATGCAGGCCATCAGCAAAAGCGGAGAACTGGACAGCCTGGTAGCGGAACGGGTCTGGGCCGAGTTGGAGCGCGCCCTCGGTGAAAAGGGACCGGTACGTTTCTTTACCGTGTTACGGGAATGCGATGCGTTGCAACAGCTGTTTCCAGAAATCGACAGACTCTTTGGTATCCCCCAGCCGCAGCAATACCATCCCGAGATCGATACGGGTCTGCATACCATGATGGTCCTGGAACAGGCGTGCAGGTTGACTGAAGATACATCCATACGATTCGCAGCCCTGGTACATGATCTTGGCAAGGGGCTGACTCCGAAGGAACAATGGCCCGGTCACCATGGCCATGAAGAACGCAGTGTTGGCCTTATCCATGCACTATGCGACCGCTTCCATATTCCGGGCAAGTACCGCGAACTTGCCGTTATCGTGGCCCGGCATCACCTGGAATGCCACCGTATCAGGGAACTTCGGCCGGAAACAATCCTGAAAAAACTGGAAGCCATTGATGCCTTGCGCCGCCCTGAACGTTTTCAGCAATACCTCATCGCCTGCGAGGCTGATGCACGCGGCAGACAGGGAATGGAGGATCAGGATTATCCCCAGGCGCAGCTGTTCCGTCACTACCTGGAGGCTGCAACCAGGGTCGATACAACACCGTTACGAGACCAGGGGCTGGATGGCACGGCCATGGCTGAGGCGATTAGAAAAAAACGTATCGCAGCGATATCAAGCACTTGCCTATAGGGATATAGGTAAGGGACGTGAGCAGGAGCGGAAGCTTTGCATGGATACCGGATAACCGCTTTGCGGTTTCCGGCATGACGAAAAATGTTAACGGGGCAGCAGTGGAATGAAAGGAAAATTTTTTCTCCTGTTTTATCTTGCGTTATGCTGTTTTATGGCAAAGGCCCCGGCGACAGAGGTGTTGTCGATTGCCGCTTTTTCAAAATCAGGTCTGGAGGGGTGGCAGGAAAAGCTGTTTACAGGGAAGACGACCTATCGATTAGTCCAGTCGGGAAACCATACCGTTCTGAAGGCGGAAAGCCGGGACAGTGCTTCCAGTCTCATAAAAAAAATACGCGTCGATCTTGAGCGTTACCCCTATCTGAACTGGAAGTGGAGAATAGAAAAGCGGCTGGCAACCGGGAATGAGACAAAAAAAACCGGGGATGATTACGCCGCCAGGATTTATGTGGTCATTGATGGAGGGATGATGGCGTGGAGGACCAGAGCAGTAAACTATGTTTGGGCAAACAGGGCGTCAAAAGGTGAAGTCTGGGCGAATGCCTTCGCCGGTAAAGACTCGATGATCATGGCGCTGAGGTCCAGCGAGAGCAAAACAGCCACCTGGTATACCGAAAAAAGAGATGTGTATAAAGACATCCGGAGACTGTTTGGAAAGGAGGTTCGCTTCGTCGATGCCATTGCAATAATGACCGATACGGACAACAGCCATGGCCAGGTAGAATCCTGCTACGGCGATATATATTTCTCCTCTGAGTAAATCGATCACCGCTCAACACATAACCCGAATAAGGAGGTTTTGCTCAAATTGCATAACCAGGTTACACGAATACGTAAATCAACACGCCCCCCAGCAATACGCGATACACCACATACGGCAACATACCGGTCTGTTCCAGAAATTTCAGGAAGTAGTGAATAGTGAGCAGGGCACTTACACCCGAGACGATTATCATAGTAAAAAAAGCATCCCAATCCGTGGCCGTAGCCTGCAAAAAGTATTTTAACGTTTCATAACCACCGGCCAGGATGATGGTCGGCACTGCCAGTAAAAAGGAGAACCGCGCCGCGCTTTTACGCTCCAGTCCCAACATCAATCCTGCTGTCATGGTGATCCCGGAGCGGGAGGTGCCGGGTATGATCGCCAGTACTTGTGCCCCACCTATGATCAGCGCATCCCGCAAGGTAATTTTTTCAATGTTGCGGATGCGTGCAGCAGTGACATCAGCCCACCACAGCAACAAGCCGAATACGATTGAGGCCATGGCAATAATGAACGGGTTACGAAACCATGTTGCAGCGATATCGTGGAGCAGATAGCCGCCGCCGGCGATAGGTGCGGTAGCAATGATCAGATACCAGAATAGACGACTGTCGTGACTATGGGCCTTATGTACCAGACTTTTAAATCCCGCGGTAACGATCATTTTGAGATCCGCGTGTAAATAGATTATCACGGCCCCCAGGCTGCCAATATGTGCCGCTATATCATAGACCAGGCCCTGATCCTGCCAACCCATGAAGCGCGGTAATAAAATCAGATGGGCGGAACTGGAAACAGGCAGAAATTCTGTCAGCCCCTGTAACAATCCCAGCACGATCAGATGAAGTAGCGGCAAATAAGTTTCCCTGGTAAAAATAGTTTAAGAGATTGGAAGGTGAACGACTCTTACCACAAGTTATATGACGTGTTTTTGTTTACTATATAGTACCTCCATCAACCGGCACAAGCTGCGGCTAAAGACGCCTGCGCTGATCGGCCAGTTCAAATCCCATCAAAGCACCGTCAAATTGCTTACTCAATGCGATTACCTTGAAGCGTTCCCCCATTTCTCCCGGCAGGGTCAATATTTTTACCTGCCGGGTAATTTCCATTAATGATTTTTGATTATCTCCGGCACAGGCGGGGACCATGCTGTCGAGACCACATGCCATCAGGAAATGTGCCTGGGTGGTAAACCCATTTACTTCAAGTCCGGCCGCTACTGCCGCTTCCGCCACGGCAGTAAAATCCACCGATGCAGTGATATCCTGCAGACCCGGATACAGAAAGGGATCGCTATGGACACGATGCCGGTAATGGCATAGCAAAGTCCCCTCTGTCCGCTGCGGGTGATAATACTCATGGGCCGGATAACCGTAGTCCACAAACAGCATCACGCCCTGCGCCAAGCTATCGGACAAAGAACGCATCCAGGCGGGCAGATCGGTATTGATCTCCAGGATATAGCCATCCGGCCATTCGCTTTGCAGTTTTCTCCGGATACGTTCAACCTGATTAGCCAGTTCGCCGGATGCCGCAACCCGCCCCCAGGAAAAAGCGTTATCCTGCCATAATACCTGTAATTCACAGGGATTCTTATCGGCCATTACGATTCGGTGTGTCGGCTGGGCATCGATCACCTCATTAGCAAGGAACAGGCCTTTGACGGGTGTGCCCGGCAGCCTGTCCAGCCACTCGACTGTTGTGAGCAATTCAGGGACTCGTTCCGCCAGCTGTTGTTGCTGGCGCTGGCGAAGATCGGCGCTGGGTTCCAGGATTAAATATTTTTCCGGCAGGCATTTCCTCTGTTTAAGCTCCGTTAAAATATCAACGGCCATGGTGCCTGTTCCTGCACCAAATTCCAGAATAATGCCACCCTGAAGGGCCCGGATGATCTGTTCAGACTGCCTCGCCAGGCAACGGGAGAAAAGGGGAGAGACCTCCGGTGCGGTGATGAAGTCTCCTTCTACTCCAAACTTTCTGGCGCCGGCACTATAGTAACCCAGTCCGGGTTCATACAGGACCTTCTGCATATAGCGCTTGAAGCTGATATGACCATGGTTCGCCTCGATTCCGGCACGAATATTTTCCGTCAGCCGGTGACTGTGGGCGAGTGCTGCGGCAGTCGGCGCCGGCAGGCAGGCCTGACTGTCACTGCAGGCGGTCTCACGTCCGGACAAGTGCATCGTTATACCGGGTAAATGCCGTCTTTATAAAAATGGCTCTTCCGCAGAATCTGTGGGTAGATACATGCAAAGTAAGCGTTCCGTCATTCCCGTGCAAACGGGAATCCAGTAAAACAAATCGCTTTTCCTCATTATTTTACGATGGTCTTATAGAAAACTGTCGTGTATTGAGCCTGGTTGACTCTCGGTAATCTATTAATGAGAACGGTTATTCACTCGGCTTTGGCTTTGAAAACCTGTTCCTGACGTTTTCTACCGCTTACTTCCATGTAAGCGTCCTCGACTCTGTCTGGAAAATATGTTCCTGATATTTTCTCGAGCAATTGCCGAGGACGTGCGAGAACGACCATGCAGTCGTGGATTCCCGTTTGCACGGGAATGACGGCCGTTATTAGTTCCCGGTTACATGGTGACACAGAATCGAAACAGCCTGGTTCAGGTCTAACAAGTTGTATTTAAAATCATTTTGATACCCCATCTTTTTTGGCTACCCACAGATTCTGCGGAAGAGCTATGAAAATTAAAACTGCCCTATATGCTGAAAATCTAATACGATAGCACAAACTCATGTTTGCCAGGTCATGACCAACAAAACCGTTCTGATTACCGGGGGAGCACAGCGAATCGGCGCTGCAATTGCCCGCGATCTGCATGCTCACGGCCTGGATTTAGTCATTCACTATAACACTTCCAAAGACGAGGCTGAGACATTTGCAGACTCCCTTAATGCGGAACGTGCCGGTTCCGTTTGCCTGCTCCAGGCCGATCTGCTCAATGATCGAGAGATCTTCGGGCTGGTGACCGATGCCCACGATTTCAAAAATCGCCTGGATATATTGATCAATAATGCCTCATCTTTTTATCCTACACCGGTAAACAGCGTTACAACCGCACAATGGAACGATCTCATCGGCACCAATCTGAAAGCCCCTTTTTTCCTGGCACAGCGGGCCGCTGATTATCTGCGTGAGAGTAGAGGCTGTGTCATCAATATGACGGACATTCATGCCGAACGGCCCCTGAAAAACCACGCTGTATACAGCACGGCCAAAGCCGGTCTGGTAATGTTAACCAAGGCCCTGGCAAAAGATCTCGGTCCGGAAATACGTGTCAATGCCATCTCGCCCGGGGCCATTTTATGGCCGCAGCAGATGGATGATGAAACCAGGAAGGAGATCCTTTCCAGGACAATTCTTAGACGTCAGGGTGAACAACGGGACATCAATAATGCGATACGTTATTTAATCTTTGATGCGGACTATATGACGGGACAGGTCCTGACCATCGACGGGGGGCGAACTCTGTTTTCATAAATACAACCGGATGGTCATTTAAGCCGTATTTTGATTTGATCCTGATCAATATGACGTAACAGTCCCGCCGTTTCCCTATGGTTTATTTAAGGCTCTTCAGCAGAATCTGTGGGTTAACAAGAAAGACTTTTGAATAAAA